>JACDBY010000486.1 GCA_013694685.1 Actinomycetota bacterium | reverse complement strand
TCTGCTCTCTGAATTGTCGAGGGTCAGCTCACCGATGCAGGCAGTTCCGTGGTCGTTGGCCCGAGAACACGCTCAGTCGGGCCGGAAACGCCTCGAACTGCATGCACGCAGTGGCGGACAAGTTCAGGGATCCCCGGTCAGCCGGGGATCCCTTCATCTGACCGGCGCACTCCGCTCATCGACCGCGGGGGAGCTGAACGCCCCGTCCCGATATTCCGGTCGTGGGATGTCGGAGCCGTGATCTAAGGTCGCTCCCCGTGAGCGAGTCGATGATCAGCGCCCGCGATCTGCGCAAGTCGTTCGGGGACTTCGAGGCGGTCAAGGGCGTGGACCTCGACGTACGCCGCGGCGAGGCGTTCGGCTTCCTCGGCCCCAACGGCGCCGGCAAGTCCTCGACGATGCGGATGATCGCGGCGGTCTCGCCGGTGAGCAGCGGTGAGCTGCGCATCTTCGGTCTGGACCCGGCCCACGACGGGCCCGCGATCCGCGGCCGTCTGGGGGTGTGTCCGCAGGAGGACACCCTCGACAACGAGCTCAACGTGCGCGACAACCTCTTCATCTACGGCCGCTACTTCGGGATCGCCAAGGCAGAGGTCAACGAGCGGGTCGACGAGCTGCTCGACTTCGTCTCGCTCACCGACAAGGCCAAGTCACGGGTCGAGGACCTCTCCGGCGGCATGAAGCGCCGGCTGACGATCGCGCGCGCCCTGATTGCGAGCCCCGAGCTGCTCCTGCTCGACGAGCCGACAACCGGGCTCGACCCGCAGGCTCGCCATGCGCTCTGGGACCGCCTCTATCGGCTCAAGCTCGAAGGCGTCACGCTCGTCCTGACGACGCACTACATGGACGAGGCCGAGCAGCTGTGCGACCGCCTGGTGATCATGGATCGGGCACGGATCGTCGCCGAAGGGTCTCCGCGCGAGTTGATCGAGCGGCACGTCGAGCGCGAGATGGTCGAGCTGCGCTTCGGGGCGACGAACGACGCGCCGGACCTGACCGACGTCGGCGACCACGTGGAGGTGCTCCAGGACCGAATCGTGATCGGAGCCGAGAGCGGAGACGCGGTCGTCGAGGACGTGCGCGCGCGTGGCGTCGAGCCTGACACGGTGCTCGTCCGGCGGAGCAGCCTCGAGGACGTCTTCCTCCGCCTCACCGGCCGGACGCTCGTCGACTGATGCAGAGCGCGCGGCGCGTCGTCGCCGTCGTCGGCTGGCACGCTCGAAGCTACCGGCGGGTCTGGTTCGGCTCGATGACCGTCTCGTTCCTCAACCCGATCTTCTTCCTGCTCGCGATGGGCGTCCTCCTCGGGACGCTCGTCGACCGGTCGAATCCCGACCTCGGCGGCCTCAGCTACCTCGAGTTCGTGGCGCCCGCGCTCCTCGCGGCCACCGCCATGCAGACGGCCGCAAGCGTCACGACGTTCCCCGTCCGGGCCGGGCTCAAGTGGTGGCGCACCTACCACGCGGTCGTCGCTACGCCCGTCCGCGTCCCCGAGCTGATCACGGGCGTCGTTGCCTGGGCCGGTGTTCGCGTCACGCTCTCCGTCTCGGCGTTCGCGCTCGTCGCGGGTCTTTCCGGCGCGTTCGGCTCCCCGCTCGCCGTGCTCACCCTGCCGGCCGCCGTCCTCTGCGGGCTCGCGTTCGCCGCGGTGATCGCAGCGTTCTCCGCGACGATGGAGAGCGACCAGTACCTCGCGGCGGTCTACCGTTTCGGCCTCGTCCCGCTCTTTCTCTTCTCGGGGACGTTCTTTCCCATCTCGCAGCTGCCGGCGTGGCTCGAGCCTCTCGCGTGGGTGACGCCTCTCTGGCACGGGGTCGAGCTCTGCCGCGATCTGGCCTCGGGCGCGGTACCGGCCGGGCCAACCGTGCTCCATGTCGGGTATCTCGTGACGCTGATCGTCGTCGGCGTCGCGATCGCCGTCCGGGCGTCGGCGAGGAAGCTCGAGCGATGAGCACGCTCGACCCACCGTTCCGCATCCTCCCCCGCCGCTCGTGGCGGCTCGTCGAGCGCAATCTCGCGAGCTCTCGCGACTCGTGGCTCGTGTTCGTCTCCGGGTTCTTCGAGCCGCTCTTCTACCTCCTCGCGCTCGGTGTCGGAGTCGGCTCTCTCGTCGGTGAGCTCGACCTCGGCGGCGAAAGCGTGTCGTACCGCGACTTCGTCGCACCGGCGCTGCTCGCCGCGTCGGCGATGAACGGCCCGCTGTACGAGTCGGGCAACGTGTTCTTCAAGCTGCGCTACGCGAAGACGTACGAGGGCGTCCTTGCGACACCGCTCACCGTGCGCGACATCGCACTCGGCGAGCTCCTCTACACCCTGATGCGCGGCACCGTCTACGCGGTCGGCTTCGTGACGGTGATGCTCTTCCTCGGAGTGCTCCACTCGCCGTGGGCGATCCTCGCGATCCCGGCGGCGCTCCTCGTCTCCGCAGCGTTTGCGGCCGCCGGCGTCTTCTCGGTGACGCTGATGCGCAGCTGGGCGGACTTCGCGTTCATCGAGGTCGCGACGCTGCCGATGTTCCTCTTCTCCACGACCTTCGTGCCTGCGGAGGAGTACCCCGAGGTCGCGACGTGGCTTCTGCCGCTGACGCCGCTCTACCACGGCGTCGAGCTCCTGCGCTCGCTGACGCTCGGCGAGATCGGGTGGCTCGCTCTCGTGAACGTGGCCTACCTCGCTGCGATGACGGCCGTCTTCCTCGTGCTCGCCGACCGCCGTCTCGCGAAGCTCCTGCTCAAGTAAGGTCGCCGCGTGTCGGACGAGAACAAGTCACCGCTCCACCGCCGGGGGATGAAGCTCGCGCCGAAGCGGGCGACTGCCATGGGCGGCAAGGTGACCCACGCCGTCGGCGGCGCGGTCGAGCACGCCGTCTCGCGTCATCACAGGAGGCGGCTTCGCAAGGTCGGCTGGGAGTTCGCGTTCGACGGCGATGGGCTCGGCTACGCGACCGGCGCGACATTCCCGCCGCGCGCTGGCAACAAGGTCGACGTGCTGGTCGACGGCTCCGCATATCTCCCCGCGGTCGCCGAGGAGCTCAGGAACGCGACGTCGCACGTCCACCTCCTCGGCTGGTGCTTCTCGCCCGATCTCCACCTGACCCGCGACGACGAGCCCGTCGTGCTCAGGAACCTCCTCTCGGACATCGCCCGGCGAATCGACGTGCGGCTGCTCGTCTGGAAGGGCTCCCCGCTCCCGGTGTTCCGCCCGTCGAAGCGCGACGTCGACTCGTTCATGGAAGTCTTCACGTCGAACACGGGGATCGAGGCGGAGACCGACTCGTGCGTCCGGTTCAAGTATTCGCACCACGAGAAGGTCATCGTCGTCGACGACCGGGTCGCCTTCATCGGCGGGATCGACCTGACCTTCGACGGCGGCGATCCGTTCGACACGCCTGCGCATCCTTCTCACGGCCACATCGGCTGGCACGACGTCGCCGTGCGAATCGAGGGGCCGGCGGTCGCCGACGTGGCCGAGCACTTCCGCATGCGGTGGCGCGGCCCGGGCGAGGAGCGTCTGCCCACCCCCGTCGTCCAGGAGGCCGCCGGCGACGTCGAGCTCCAGATCGTCCGAACGGTGCCCGAGCGTGTCTTCGGGCCCGAGGAGAACGGCGACTTCAGCGTCCTCGAGTCGTACGTCCGGGCGCTCCGGTCGGCCGAGCACCTCGTCTACATCGAGAACCAGTTCCTCTGGTCACCCGAGATCGTCTCGCTCCTCTGCGACAAGCTGCGCGAGCCGCCCAACCCCGACTTTCGTATCGTCGCGCTCCTGCCCGCCCGTCCGAACGACGGCGCCGACGTCTCCCGGGGCGCGATCGCCGCGCTCATCGAGGCCGACGACGGGAACGAGCGATTCCTCGCCTGCACGGTCTACGCGCGCACCGGGCCGCTCCGCGACCTCGTGTACGTCCACGCGAAGGTCTGCATCGTCGACGACCGGTGGCTGACGCTCGGCTCCGCCAATCTCAACGAGCGCTCACTCTTCAACGACTCCGAGGTCAACATCGTCACGCTCGACGAGGAGCTCGCGCGAACAACGCGCCTGCGCCTCTGGGCCGAGCACCTCGAGGTGGACGAGTCCAAGCTCGAGGGCGATCCGACGGCGATCGTCGACGAGCTGTGGCGACCGAAGGCGAAAGAGCAGCTCGACAATCTCGAGAGCGACCGACCGCTGACCCACCGACTCGTGATGCTCCCCGGGGTCTCGCGCCGCGCACGCCGTCTCTCCGGCGCGCTGAAATCACGGGTCTACGACGGCTGACTCTCACCGTCCGGCCCACGCCTCACTCCCGTACGGCCCGCACCCGTCCGGCCCGCGCCTCCTCCCGTAGGGGCCGGACCTGTCCGGCCCCGCCTCGCCCCGTCACGAACGACGTGCTCCCGCCCGCGCCTCACTCGGCCGCCGGGACGCAGACCTCGAGCGCACCCGGCTCGATCTCGATCTCGAGCCGCTTGGTCTTGGTGCGGTCGCCGCCGTCAAGCTCGTAGAGCACCTTCCGGTCGAGCTTCACCTCGATCTTCTTCGCCCGCGTGGCCTGGACGAACGGCGACTTCTCGCTCGTGCCGACCGCCGTGCGGGCCAGCGTTCGCGCCCACTGCACGAGCCCCTCGGCCGTCACGACCCCGAGCTCGAGCTGGCCGTCGTCCGGCTCTGCATCGGAGAACGCCTCGACTCCGCCGAAGAGCTTCCCGAGGTTGCCGACCAGGATGCAGCTTGCGCTGTCATCGAACCACGTCGTTCCGTCGACCCGGATCTTCGCCTCGAACGGCTCCTCGCGGAGATTGCGGGCCCCCGTCCAGACGTACGCCAGCCGACCGATTTTGTCCTTGAGCCCGGCGTCGGCGTCCCGGATCATCGCGGCGTCGAACCCGACACCCGCCATCACGCCGAAGCGCTCCCCGTTCAGGACCCCGACGTCGAGAGTGCGTCGCGTCTGGCCGAGCCCGATCGCGACGGCCTCCTCGATGTCCTGGGGGATTCCGAGGTTCGACGCGAAGAGGTTCGAGGTTCCCGCCGGCAAGACCGCGAGGGGCGTCCCGCTTCCCGCGAGCACGTCCAAACACCGCTGTACCGTGCCGTCGCCACCCCAGGCAAAGACGAGCTCCGCGCCTTCGTCGAGCGCCTTCTGCACCTGCTTCGGCGCCTTACGGCTCTTCGGCACCTCGTACCAGAGTGGGTCGGAGACACCGTGCTGCTCGAGCACGCGGCGGAACTCGACCAGACCGCCCCCGAACGTCTTGCCCGCATGGGCGACGACCGCGACGCGCGTCATGCGCGTGCCTCGCGGCGTGCGACCGCGGCTCCGGCGACCCGCGCGGCGAAGAGCACGACGAGCAACGCCGCGATTCCGATCGGCACGCCCGCGAGCGCGTCGATCGGGTGATGCATGCCGCGGTAGATCCGGGCGAGCGCGACGATCGGCGGGATCGCGAGCGCGACGACCCAGATCGCGATCCGCGCCGGGCCCGTCGCGATCCGCGAGGTCAGCAGGAGCGCGATCCCGGAGTAGAGGGCGATCGAGGCCGCGGTGTGGCCGGACGGGTAGCTCGCGTCGACGGGCAGGTTCTCGAGCCTTTCGACCTCCGGGCGCCGGCGCTCCACGAGGAGCGTCGTCGCGCGGTACGTCCCCGACTCGACCGCGACGGCGAACACGACGAAGGCGCCGATGCGCCAGCGGCGGAGGATCGCCATGACGATGGCGATCAGGAGCAGGAGACCGACCACGACCTTGCCGCCCGAGATCTCCGAGCCGATGAACGATGCATCCGTCCGGCCCTCGGTTCGCTCGCCCTCCAGCCAGGCAGGGAAGCGCTCGTCGAGCCGCTCCAGGCCGTTGATGTCGAGCAGGAGCTCGGTGACGACGAGCCCGACGACGATCGAGGTCACGGCGAGCAGGACGTACCCCGCGACGACCGCGACCAGGAACGCGATCACCGGGTGCCGGTCACCGATCAGATCGGCGAAGCGCTCCGCCGGGCCGCCGCCCCTCGGCTCGAGCACCGGCACGTCGCTCTCCCACTCCACCCGATCGCGGGCACGTTCCTCGGCTGTCTCTTCGCGAGCGTTCACCGTGTCGCCCCCATCGGCCGTTCGTCGGTTTGCCTTCGCGTGCTCGCGAGGTACACCATTCTTTCACAGCTCGCTCTCGCCGAAACCCACCCGATGCCCCTCTTCCTCCTTCTCGCCCTCGCGCTCGCCATCGGCGCGGTCGTGACGCTCGCCGTCTGGCGGTACCCGTCGATGGCGCTCGTGCCTACGCACCCGACGGCCGCCACCACGGAGATGGTCGGTCACGAGCTGGCGCGGCACCGGTCGCTTCGCAGGTTCCTGCTCGGACGCCTCGACCCGGCGATGGCCACGGGTCTCGCGCTCACGCTCGCTCTCGTCACGATCACGCTCGGTGGTCTCGTCCTCGGCATGCTCGCCTATCTCGTGCGCTCGAGCGACAGCCTGGTGAAGCTCGACGAGAGCGTCGCCGAGTGGGGCTTCGACCACGTCTCAGACCCGTCCGACGACGGCCTGACGCTCGTCACGACGCTCGGCGAGACGTGGTTTGTGATCGTCGCCGCCGTCGTGCTGGTGGTCGCGGAGTACGTCCGTTCGCCGGCACGCTGGCTCGCCTTCTATGTCGCACTCGCGATCGTCGGTCAGAACGTCCTGACGCGGACCGTCAAGGAGCTCGCCGACCGTGTCCGACCGGATCTCAATCCAATCGCCGAGACGCTCGGGCCGTCTTTTCCGAGCGGCCACTCGGCGACGGCCGCCACCTTCTTCGCGGCGGCCGCGCTCGTCCTCGGCCGTAGACGCAGCCGCCCGTGGCGTGCCGCGCTGGCGGGCGGGGCGGTCGCGATCACGGTGGGAGTCGCGGGCAGCCGTGTGCTGCTCGACGTCCACTGGCTCTCGGACGTCATCGCCGGCGTTGCACTCGGCTGGGCGTGGTTCGCCGCTGTCAGCCTCGCCTTCGGCGGTCGCCTCGTCCGCTTCGGGGCGGCCGTGGAGCAGGCCGGGAGAGTCGCCGAGGCCGACCGGGCAGCCTAGGAAGGTCGCCGCGTCATGGCGGAACGTGGTACCGCTCCGGCCCGAGCGAGGCCGGGAGCCGGCGTTACCAGGGCAGCTCGCGGCCGTCCGCGTGCACGAAGCTGCCGCTTCGCGAGGCGTCGAGCTCGTCGAGGCGCGCGATCAGACCCGCGGCGGCGTCTGCGGCGTCGACGTTGCCGCTGCCCCCCGTCATCTCGGTGCGGACGAAGCCCGGATGGAGCACGGCGACGTAGATCTCCCGCGGCTCGAGCTCCCCCGCGAGGTTGACGGCCGCCATGTTGAGCGCCGTCTTCGACATCCGGTAGCCGTAGTTGCCACCCGAAGGGCCGTCGCCGATCGAGCCGGCCATGCTCGAGACGAACCCGAGCTTCGCACCGCGCCCAAGCCGCGGCAGGAGCGCGTTCACGAGCCGCAGCGGGCCGAGCGTGTTGACCTCGAACTGCTCGCGAGCGGCGTCAATGTCGATCCCCGTTCCGGCGTCGCGCCTCAGGATGCCGGCGTTCGAGACCACGACGTCGACCTGCTCGTCACCGAGCGCCTCGTCGAGCGCCTCGCCGACCCGGTCGTCGGCGACGTCAATCCCCTCGACGACGCGGCACCCGACCGCGTCGAGCTCAGTCGAGCTCGAGCGGCACGCGGCGAGCACGGACTCGCCGCGCGCGTGCAGTTGGCGGGCGAGCTCGAGCCCGATCCCTCGGTTCGCACCTGTCAGGAGCCACGTTGCCACGTCAGCCTCCCTTGTTCTCTGTGTCAGCCGTCGCGCTTGTCGAGCGCCGCGGCGACCAGGTCCTGCAACTCGGTCTCGGGGCTGCGACCGTGCGCGTAGCCGACGAGGTAGGCGACGAGCGGTGCGTTCGTCCTCTGCCCGGTCTCGTGCGCCGCGCTGCGCGCCAGCTCCAGCAGCAACTCGATGTCGGCCGGCGAGAGGACGCTGGCACCAGCACCCGAATCCCCGGCGAAGCGGTCGAGCCGCTCCTGCACCTGGTCGAGCCAGTCGAGCATCGCCCGGACCGTACCTACAGCGTGCGCCCCACCGACCCGGACAAGAGCCGGCTACGTCGCCTCGTCGAAGGCGACCTCGTACGTCTCGACACCCAGACGGCGGCCGCGGACGTCCTCCGGAATCTCGGCCCCCATCGACTCGAAACCCGCCTCCGCGGCCTCGAGCGACTCACGACTCTCGAAGAACGTGATGAACAGGCGCCGGTCGCCCTGGAGGACGAGGACGCGCTTCACGCCGTCGGGCATCCCGCTCGACCCTTCGGCTGCCCGTTCGTCGTTGAGGCGACGGATCTCGTCGAGGTCCCCGCCCTCGAACGTCGCGACACGTGCGTACATCTCGGCCTCCTCGTTCGTAGACGGCGGCAGCATGCGCCGCCTACGGCGGTTCGTCAAGCGCTCGGCGCCAGAACCTCGCGGATCGACGAGGACTTAGAGTTGCTGCGGATGGCCGCGCTGCCCTCGGCGAGCCCGTGACGCGCCTTCGACTCGGCAAGCCGCGGTGGGCGATGGTCGCGCTGGCGTTCGCCGGTGGTGTCGCGCTCCGCGTCTGGGCCTACCGCTCGGCGCTCGGGATCCCGGACAGCGACGAGGGCGTCGTGGGGCTGATGGCGCGGGACGTGCTCGACGGCGAGCTCACCGTATTCTTCTGGGGCCAGGGCTTCGGTGGGTCGCAGGAGGCGCTCCTCACGGCTCCGCTGTTCGCGGTCGCGGGCTCGAGTTGGCTCACCTTGAGGATCGTTCCGATCGTCTTCTCGGGACTTGCCGCGCTCGTCGTCTGGCGCGTTGGGCGCCGAACGATCGGAGAGCCGGCGGCGACGGTGGCCGGTTGCGCCCTCTGGATCTTTCCGCCGTTTCTCGTCTACAAGCTCACGCACCAGCAGGGCTTCTACGCGAGCGGGGTGCTCTACACAGCTATGTTGCTGCTCCTCGCGCTACGCCTGAAAGAGCGTCCGACCACGCTACGCGCCGCCGTCTTCGGCCTCGTCCTCGGGCTCGCGCTCTGGCAGAGCGCCCAGCTCGTACCTGTTGGCGTCGGTCTCCTCGTCTGGCTGACGTGGCGTGAGCCTCGGTGGCTCCGCTCGCTCCCGCTCGTGGCCCTGGCGGTCGTGGTCGGAGCCCTGCCCTCGATTGTCTGGAACCTGCAGAACGACTGGGCCTCGCTCGACTCGCCGATCGAGAACACCACCTCGTACGCGCACCGCCTCCGTATTTTCGCCTCGCCCCTCCTGCCGATGCTCCTCGGTCTGCGGACGCCGTTCACGCAGGCGCCGCTGCTTTCGTCGGTGCTCGTGGTTCTCGTACTCGTGACGCTGGGGATGCTCTTCCTCTACGGGGCGTACCGATCGCGCCACCAGAACGCTTCCCTGCTCTACGTCGTCGCAGCCTGCTTCCCGTTCGTCTACGCGCTCGCGCCGCAGACCCTCTTCAGCGAGGAACCCCGCTACCTCCTCGTGGTCGCCCCGGTCGTCGTCCTTCTTCTCGCCCAGCTCGCGCCGACGTACGGGCGCGCTGTCGGGCTGCTCGGCATCCTGCTCGCACTGTCGATCGTGACCCTCGCCCGGATGGACACGCACGCCCGGGCCGTGCAGGCGCAACCGCCGCGCGCACCGCGTGACCTCGCCCCTCTCGTCGCGACGCTCGACCGCCTGGAGCTCGACCGGGTCTACGCCGACTTCTGGCTCGCGTACGCGCTGACTTTCGAGACCGACGAGCGGATCGTCGCCGCCCAGTCCAAGCTCGAACGGGTCGCCCTCGTTGACGGTCTTGTTCTCGCTTCGCGCCATCCGGCCATCCGTCATCGGCCGTACGAGCGGGCGGTGGAGGCCAGACGGCACGGATTCGTCTTCTTCCGCTCGTCCCTCGAGACCGGCGCCGACCGGACGCCTGGCGCAGCGGCAGCGGCCCGAATCGAGCAGTTGCGACGACTCACCGTCGAGCTCGAGGGCTATGGCTACCGCCGGATCGCCGTCGATCCGTTCGTCGTCTTCGCCCCGCCACCCGCGTAGCGGGAGCGCCGCGTCTAGCCCCAAGCGCACGAGGCGACCAGGCCGTCGCCGAACGCAAGCCGCGCTAGGTGACTCGGAAGGTTCCCCGCATGTTGTTGGCGTGAGGGTCGCACAGGAACGTGTCTGTCCCCCGCGTGAGGCGGACTGTCCAGATCACCTCGGACTTGCGCGGGACGGACGTCGCTCTGTTGACGCCCGGTCCC
>JACDBY010000218.1 GCA_013694685.1 Actinomycetota bacterium | reverse complement strand
ATCCGAGTCTCCCCGAGCCGACGGAGGGCGAGGTCATCCCCTCCGAGCACCAGAGTGCGCAGAACTCGACCCCCGACGGCTCGATCCGCGAGGTGTGGGCGTCCGCGACCGAGCACACGCTGGAGTTCGACGACGCGGAGAAACGCGACCGTTGGCTCGCGAACGACCGACGCGAGGCGGAGCTCGTCGCGGCCTTCCCCGAGCGCTGGTCGAGCTCGTGGCTCGGGCTCCAGCTCGATCGATCGTCGAAGCTCTATCCGCCGCTCTGGGCGTGGCTGCTCGTCGGTGCTGTCGCGGTGGCGTGGCGACGCCCGCGCGCGTGGTGGGCGACCCTCGCGCCGCTCGGGGGTGCGCTCGCAATCCTCTTCGTGACCGTGCTCGCCGTGTATGCGGAGCCGGCCTACGCCGTGCCCGTTGGGCCGGCGTTCGTGCTCTTCGCGTCCGTCGGGCTCGTCGGCGAGCGCGCCAGGACGAGGAGCCCGAGGAGGACGAGCAGGAGCCCGTTTCGCAGGACCAGGTAACCCGTCTCCAGGATCTCGCGCTCGTTCACGAAGTCGCGGTAGAGCGCGGGAAACCAGACCTGGGTGAGGACGAGCGCGGCGGCGAGCACCGCGATCGCATCCCTGCCCCGCCGGCCCGCGACGAGCGGGACAAGCGGCACGAGCCAGAGGAGGAACTGTGGTGAGAGAACGCGACCGAGGGCCAGCTGGGCGGCTACCACCGTCGCGACGTCGGCGACGAGGCGAGCAGGGTCGGGCGGGCCGCGCCGCGCGGCGAGCCACACCGAGAGGACGATCGCGACCGCCACGAGACCACCCGCGAGCCCGAGAACCTCCCCGAGCGTGCCTGTCACGTCCGCGCTCCGCACCTCGCCCGTCCCGCCCTCGTCGATGCCTGCACCGAGCGAGCCGAGGCCGAGCTTGTCCGCAGCCGAGTCGAGTGCGAGCGCGAGGCTGCCGGGCAGGCTCTCGACGTGGAGCCCGCGCGTCAGTTGAGCCCGGATCGAGAACCAGGTCTCGCTCGGCGCGAGGACGACAAACGGCAGGAGCGTCGCAGCGACGGTCGCGGCGGCGAGCCCCACGGTCAGCGACGCCTCCCGGCGCCCCGAGCGGCGAAGGACGTAGAGCCCGGCGAGCGGCACGAGCAGGAGCGGATAGAGCTTCACCGCGATCGCGAGGCCGAGCAGAGCGCCCCCGAGCCGCGAGCGGCCATGGAGGAGCGCGGCGAGCGCACCGGCGGTGAGCGCCACCGGGAGCGCGTCGAAGCGCGTCAGGACGAGCTCGCCGAGCAGGATCGGGGTCGAGGCGACCAGGGCGAGCGCGGTCGCGGCTCGCGCGCGGCTTGCGCCGAGCGCCGCGAGCGCGATAGCCGTGCAGACGACCGTGGCCCCGAGCAACAGCGTCATCAGGAACGCGAACGAGCGCGCGTAGTCCCGTGCCGGCTCGTTGAGCGCCGGCTCGTACACGGGCTCGCCGTCCCCGGCGACGAGGGAAGGGAGCAGGAACGCCGCGAGCGAGCCGGGCGGGTACTCGACGCGGAAGTCGCGATAGGGCGTCTCGCCGGCCTCCATCCGGTCGCCGAACGAGTGGTAGAGCGGCACGTCCCACGACGACGCATCGTTGGCGCGCGACCAGACGACGGTGCTCGAGACTGAGAGAAGCACGAGCGCCGCGGCGGTCAGGATCGTGAGATCGCGCCTCGTCGCGTCCCGCTGCATGGTGCGCAACGCTAACGGGGACTGGCCCCGAAGGGGCCCGTCCCCCGCGCGACCGGCGGACGCCGACCCTGAGAGCCACGCCGGTCGCACAGGGGTCAGTCCCTCCGGGACAGACCCCGAGAACAGACCGGGTACCGTCCCGCCTCGTGGCGTCGCGCCTCGTAGAGCGGGTCATCTCGCCAGCCGGGGCCGCGGCGCTCGTCGCAGTCGCGCTCGCGAGCTACGGCGTCCAGGCGCTCGCGTGGCCCCTCCAACGCGGACGCGACTCGTGGGACTACTGGCTCACCTTCCTCCAGCTCGCCGACACCGAGCCGCCGTTCTCCGCGCTCCAGGTCTTCCGGACGCCGATCGCCCCGCTCGTCACAGGCATCCCGATGTGGCTCGGGGGAGCGGCGCTTGCCGAGGTCGTCTTCGGAGTGCTCTACGCGCTCTCGATCCTCGGCTGGGCGTGGGCGGTCGCGCCGCTCTCGCGAGCCGCCGCGCTCGCGACCGCGCTCGTGCTCCTCGTCACGCCGACGTACGCGGGCCTCTTCCACGAGGTCTCGAGCGATCACGTCTTCGCCCTGCTCGTCGCGTGGTGGGCGGGCGCCGTCGTGCGGGCGTTCAGCACCGGCTCCACGACCTGGCTCGCCGCCGTCGGCGGCGGTGTCGCCCTGCTCACACTCTGTCGCCCCGCGGCGCAGGTGCTCCTGCTCGCCACCGTCCTCGTCCCACTGCTCGCCCGGCGGCACCGGACGCCGATCCTGCGCGGCCTTGCGGTCTGCCTGGCCGCGGCGATCGTCCCGCTCGCGGCCTGGGCCCTCCACAACGCCGCCCGGTACGACGACCTCACCGTCGCCCGCGGCGGCAAGGCATGGGTGCCGTTCTTCCGTGTCGGCGGGGACGTCGACCCGCGAAACGGCGACGCCTCGAGACGGCTCGCGGAGGCAGTAGAGCGCGAGGTGCTCACCCTCCCGCCGTACGCGAGCCGGCGGGTCGACGTCGAGACCTACTTCGGAGGCGTCGGCAACCTCGAGGTGATCCGCCTGATTGCGCTCTCCGACCGCGTGTTCGGTCGCGACGACGACTACGACGTCCTGTTCGACGCCTCGCTCGAGACGATTCGCACCGAGCCATGGGCCTACGTCCGCGGGGTCGCCGACACGTTCCGGGACTTTCTCTCGCAGCGCTACGCGCCCGAGGTGCGCGAGCGACCGGTTCGCTTCGCGAGCCTGCCGGCCGAGCTGAGCGTCGACGGCGAGCCCTTCCCGGCCCCCGTCACCGTCTCGCCGCTCGTGCCGGCCATCCGCTACGGGTTCGTCTGGTGCCCGACGGACGACCTCGAGCGGTGTGTCGTGCGCAACCCGCTCGCCGCGCTCGGCGACGCGTCCGAAGCGCGCCGGTACGACGAGCTCGTCGACACGATCCGCGACTGGAACGCGCAGCTCCCGACCCGCGACTCGAACGCGTGGCTCGCGAGCAAGGGAGGCACCGCGAGCGACCGCTGGCCGAGACCGTTCCTCTGGGTCGTCGTCGCCGCGCTCGCGCTCGCCGTCCGGCGCCCTCGCGGCACGATGCCGGTACTCGTCCTCCTCGGCTCCGCCACGGTCGTCCTCCTCGTGCACGCCCTCTCGCAGGCGCCGCAGAGCGAGTTCCAGCTTCCCTTCGTGCCGCTCTGGATCGCCGCCGTGCTCGTCGGCCTCCTCGCGCCCCGAAAGCGGGCTGCGTGACGAGAATCGAGATCGTCCGGCGGGCTCTGGCCGCGGTCGGTGGCCGTCGCTACCTCGAGATCGGCGTCAAAGACGGCGCCTGCTTCCATGCGATCGAGGCGGAGACGAAGGTCGCGGTCGATCCGCGCTTCGCGTTCCGCGTGCCGCTGCGCGCGAGGGTCAGGTCGGCGGCGGGCGCCAACGACGGGACGCTCTACTTCCGCACGACGAGCGACGCCTTCTTCGCGCGTCACGGCGCGCGGCTCGCGCCGTTCGACGTCGTCTTCGTCGACGGGCTCCACACGGACGAGCAGGCGTACCGCGACGTCCTCGGGGCGCTCGCCGTGCTGCAACCAGGCGGGCGGGTCGTCGTGCACGACTGCAACCCGCAGACCGCTGCCGCGGCCGCGCCGTCGCTCGCCGAGGCTGCCCGCACCGAGGGCTTCGCGGGTGACTGGAACGGTGACGTCTACCGGGCGATCGTCCGCCTGCGAAGACGCACCGACCTCGACGTCGCCGTGATCGACACCGACCAGGGTGTCGGGCTCGTCGCGCGCGGCGCCCCGCGAACGCGGCTCGAGCTCACGGCCGACGGGGTCGACCGTCTGGGCTACGCGGAGCTCGAGCGGGATCGCGCCCACCTCCTCGGGCTCGAGCCGGCGAGCCGCCTCGGCGAGCTTCTCGCGCGTCACTAAGATCGCCGCGTGCCACGGCTTTCGCTGATCCCGCCACGGGAGTTCGAGCGGGTTGCGACCGCCGGGCTCGACCCGGACGCCCGCCTCGAGCTCCTCGCCGACATGTGCCGTCTGAACGCCCTCGTGGCGGTGAAGCGGGCGGGCTCGGGTCACCTCGGCTCGACGTTCAGCTCGCTCGATCTCGTCGTCCACCTGCTCTGGGAGAACCTGAACGTCGCCGAAGTCGGCTTCGACGCGCCCGACCGCGACGTCTTCTTCTCGTCGAAGGGTCACGACGTGCCGGGGTTGTACGCCGCCCTCAACGCGCTCGGCGTGATTCCGACCGAGCGGCTTCTCCGCCTGCGCCGCCTGGGTGGCCTCGACGGCCATCCCGACGTCGGCGTGCCCGGGATCGAAGCCAACTCGGGCTCGCTCGGAATGGGGATCTCGAAGGCCCGCGGGATCGCCTGGGCCAAGCGGCATCTCGGCCGCGGCGGGCGCGTGGTCGTGATGACGGGCGACGGCGAGCTGCAGGAGGGTCAGAACTGGGAGGCGCTGCAGGCGGCCGCCCATCAGCGCGTCGGGCGACTTCTCGTCGTCGTCGACCGGAACGAGCTCCAGTCGGACCGCGCGACCGAGGAGATCCTCGCGCTCGAGAGCCTCGAGGCGAAGCTGCGCGCGTTCGGATCCCGCGTCGTGACCTGCGACGGCCACGACCACACGGCGCTCCGCCACGCGTTCGCGAAGCTCTGGGAGCACGGGGAGGGCTCGCCGGGTGTCCTCGTCGCGCGGACGATCAAAGGGAAGGGCGTCTCTTTCATGGAGCATCCGCGCGCGCTCGCCGACGGAGGCGGCACGTACCGCTGGCACGCAGGCGCGCCGTCCGACGACGACTTCGAGGCCGCCGTCGCCGAGCTCGAGGGGCGGATCCGCGAGCGGATCGACGGCTTCGGGCTCGCGCCGCTCGTCCTCGAGCTGGTGCCTGCGCTCGAGCACGAGCGCCCGGCGACCCTGCAGGGCGAGCCCGAGAGCGGTGCCGGCATGCCGTCGCCTGCGCCGGCACCCCTGGTGACCGAGGAGTACGTCGCCGCCGCCTACGGCGAGGCGCTCCTCGAGCTCGCGGCGCGCGAGCCGCGGCTCGTCGTGCTCGACGCCGACCTCGCCTCCGACTGCCGCGTGCGCGCATTCGAGCTCGCCGAGCCCGAACGGTTCGTCGAGAACGGGATCGCCGAGCAGGACATGGTCTCGATGGCGGCCGGCATGGCGCGGCACGGCCTGCTTCCCGTCGTCAACTCCTTCGCGAGCTTCCTCGCCTCCCGGGCGAACGAGCAGATCTACAACCAGGCGAGCGAGAAGACGAAGGTGATCTACGCGCTGCACTACGCGGGACTCGTGCCGGCCGGACCGGGAAAGTCGCATCAGAGCCTCCGGGACGCCTCGCTCCTGACCGCGATTCCCGGCATCATCGTTGTCCATCCGAGCAGCGGAGCAGAGACCCGGGCGCTCGTCGAGTGGGCGGTGCTCGAATCCACGATGAGCGTTGCGATCCGGCTTGCGATCGGGCCTTCGCCGCGGCGCATCGAGCTCCCGGCGGACTACCGGCCGTCCCCCGGGGTGGGCATGACGCTGCGTGCGGGTGCCGACGCCATGCTCGTCTCGTACGGCCCCGTGATGCTCCACGAGTGCCTGACCGCCGCAGAGCTCCTCGACGAGCGCGGGGTCCGTGCCGCGGTCGTCGCCATGCCCTGGCTCGATCGGGTCGACCCCACGTGGCTCGCCGAGACGATGTCCGGCGTGCGCGAGCTGCTCGTCGTCGAGGATCACGCACCCGTCGGGGCGCTCGGCGACACGCTGCGGCGGGCGCTCGGAGAGCTGGACGATCCGCCGACGCTCGACGTCGTGGGCGTCGAGGGTTGGCCCGCCTGCGGGACGCCGGCGGAGGCGCTCCGCCATCACGGGCTGGACGGGGCGTCGCTCGCCGAACGGATTGCCGTCTCTGCGCCCGGTCGCGCGAGCGCGTGAGCCAACCGCCGGTCTGGGTCGTCGTCGCCGACCCGCTCACGGCCAGGACGTTCTTCGACTGCGGGATCATGGACGGGCTCGCGGGGGCGCTCGGCGGACGACTCACCATCGTGTTCTCGTTCCGCGGCGAGCAGGTGGCCGACTGGGCCGCTCGGGTTCCCGAGGGCGTGTGCGTGCTTTCGGCGGAGGAACTCTGGCCCGAGCGGGTCCCGTCCGTCGAGCGCGTGTTGCGTCGCATCGACGGGGCGCTCGACGAGCGCCTCGGCTACTTCCCCCTCGCGATCCGCCTCAACCTGCGGCACGGGTTCCACGCCGAGCGGATGGCTGTGGGTCACCGGAACCATCTCCTCGACTCTTCGCGGGTGGGGCCGCTGCCGCGACGCCCGTCGATCGAGCGGGCGATGCGCGCCTGGCATTTCTCCCCGAGACGCCATGTCGCCGGCGCTCTTCGCGGGCGCGTCGAGGCGGAACGACCCGTGCTCGTCCTCTCCAATCTGCAGATGCAGTCGGCGACGCCTTTCCTCGTCTTGAAGCGGCGGCTCGGGCTGACCTGCGCCGGGTATGTCGCGAGCTGGGATCACACGGTCGGGAAGGGCATGATCTGGGACGGGCTCGAGAGCTACGTCGTCCAGAACGAGCGGATGCGCGACGATCTCGTCCGCTACCACGACATTCCGCGCGAGCGCATCGTCGTCACCGGCTGGCCACAGGCCGACGTCTTCCACGAGCCCCGGCCGCGTGCCGCGTTCGACGAGCTCCTACGCGGCCACGGCCTCGACCCGTCGCGCCGGCTCGTGCTCGTGACGGGGAACACGCCGTCGAACACGCCGTACGAGGCGCGCTTCTTCGAGCGGCTCGTCGCCTGGTGGCGGGAGGCGGCGGAGGGGCGTTTCTCGCTCCTCTTCCGACCCCACCCGCGGGACGGCGAGTGGCGCGAGCGGTTCGCCCCAGTCATCGACATGGAGGGTGTCGCGGTGCAGGCGCCGAGCCACACCGACCTCGCCGTGCTCGCGACGCTGCTCCAGCATGCGGACGCCGTCGTCTCGAACGCGGGCACGGTGCTGCTCGACGCCCTCGTGAACGATCGTCCCGCGGTCTGCGTCCTCTACGACGAGGGAGCGCCACCGGGCGAGTCCTGGGCGGCAAAGAGCGTGCTCGGCGAGCACTACCGCGACGTGGCGGCGTCCCGCGCCTACTACGAGGCGCGCTCGTTCGACGAGGTGACCGCGGGGATCGAGCGATGTCTCGAACGGCCCGCAGAGCTCGCCGGGGAGCGACGCGCCGTCGCCGAGCGGGTCGTGGGCCCGATGGACGGGCGCAGCGCAGAGCGCGTGGTCGACGCGCTCGTCGAGGTGACACGCTGAGGCCGCCCGGGCGACTCCTCGGAAGGCGAGCGCGGCCGGCTGGGCCGCCGACGCTCCTCGTCGACCACTGGTACTCCCACGCGGTTGGTCACGTCGTCGAGGCACTCCGTCGCTGCCAGGGCTACCACGCCTGCGATCCGACCCTCCGGATCGCGCTGACCCTGAACGGCGCCTCGCCCGTCGAGCTCGTCGAGTACGCGCCGTTCGTCGAGCAGGTGTTCGCGATCCCGTACACGAGCTTCGGCACGAGCGAGGGCGATCCCCGCTCCGCGCTCCGCGACGTGCCGCGCAGCTGGGATCACGTGTTGCGCCATCCGGCGGCGACCGACACTTTCGAGGCGCGGTTCGAAGGGCTCCGGCGCTACTACGAGGCGTCGGGGCGGCACTTCCGCGCACGACGCTCGGTCGGGATCGCCGGGCGTCCGCCACCGCCGTACCAGCCGCATCAGAGGCTACGGCTCGAGCTCCCCGAGGACGAGCGCGCTCGGGCACGCGAGGCGCTCGGTCACCGCCGATCGATCGCCGTCATGCCCGCGGGCAGCTCGTCGCTGCGCGCCCTCTACCCCTCGGTCACGTCGTGGAATCTCATACTCGACGAGCTCGCGCGCCGGCTCCCGGATGCCGTCTTCGCGTTCGTGGGACGCCTCCAGCAGGGGGGTGGGCGCACCACGAGCGGAATCGCGCGCTCCGAGGTCGACGCGCTCCTCGCCTCGCGTCCCGATGCGCTCGACCTCTTCGATCGGCCGATGGTCGAGCAGCTCGCAGCCGTCGAGACGGCTGCCCTCTTCCTCTCGCCCCATACGGGCTTCGGC
>JACDBY010000451.1 GCA_013694685.1 Actinomycetota bacterium | reverse complement strand
AGGCTGCGAGCCATGCTGAGAAACGGCGTCACGCCGATGCCGCCGGCCGCCCACACCTGCCGCCGGCTCTCGACCGTCCGGTGCGAGAACGAGCCGAACGGCCCTTCGACGAGCGCCTCAGCGCCCGTCTCGAGCCGCCGTAGCGCCCGCGTGTAGTCGCCGAGAGCCTTGACTGTGATCCGGAGCGTCGAGTCGTCCGGCGCCGACGTGATCGAGAACGGGTGAAACTGCCCACGCACCTCGCCCGCCCGGATCGCGAGCACCTGCCCGCGGAGCGAGAGCTCGAGCGCTCGCAGGTCGAGCGACGGGAAGCTGACGAAGAGGAACTGGCCGGGGCGGTGCTCGAGGCGCCGGCCGACGGGCTCCATGACGATCTCCGTCACCTGCTCGTCGAGGCGGTTGACGTCGCAGACCCGGTAGCGGCGACGGCGGACGAGGACACTGCCGAGCACCGAGCGATACGCGAACGCCGCGATGCCGGCGGTCGCGACCGTCGTCAGGTACGCCGTCAGCAGATCGGAGTCGTGGGTCGTCCCCTGGGTCGTCAGCGCGTGATAGGTCGCGAGCAGGAAGACGACGCCGAACGAGCGCTGGACGTAAACGAACACCTCGTGGCCCAGCCGCACGAAGAGCGTCAG
Source organism: Actinomycetota bacterium (assembly GCA_013694685.1). Lineage (GTDB taxonomy): Bacteria > Actinomycetota > Thermoleophilia > Gaiellales > Gaiellaceae > Gaiella. Next base: position 2,031 of record JACDBY010000451.1, on the reverse strand, counting down.
GACGAGCGAGACGGTCATGGCCGCGAACGCGAGCACGCCGGCGAACACCGTCCACCCCGCTCCCGGTCCGAGCAGGTCGAGCGCGGTGTCGGTGGAGAGCGTCGCGCGACTCGCGAGCACGAGCACGACGTGCCCGAGGAGCAGCGCGAAGGCGATCTCCCCGGTTCGCCGGTGCGCGCGGTACATCCGGTCGAGTCCGCCGAAGAGACTCTCGACGAGACGCAGGCGGGCGCCGACGACGAGGTTCAGCGCGAACGCCGTCGTGCCGGCGTAAGCGCACAGGACGGCGACGCTCGTGAGGCTCGTATACGTGCCCGTGAAGCGGTTGTCGAGCGGGACGGTTCCGAGCCAGAGGAGAACGGGCGCGGCGCAGAGGAGCAGGAGAAGCACAGGACCGCCGTACCCGATACTCGCGGCTCCGAGCTTCCGGATGGCGTTCACGCTCTACCTCCCCTGGTCGTCTGTCCAGCTGCGAGTCTATCACGAGACGAGACGTCTCGTTTTGTTATTATGATCCAACGACGATGCGCGAGCTACCGGATACCGGCGACGACGGCGCTCCGACGCGGCGGCGGAGCGAGCGATCGCACCGCGCGATCGTGACAGCGACCCAGGAGCTGCTCGTCGAGCGGGGCTACCGGGCGCTCACGATCGAGGGTGTCGCCGCACGCGCGGGTGTCGGCAAGCAGACGATCTATCGCTGGTGGCCATCGCGCGCTGCCCTCGTGCTCGAGGCGTACCTGGCCGGGTCGGACGAGGTCGTGCGCCCGCGTACCCGGACCTCGACGTGCGCGGACGTCCGGGCGCTCCTGGACTGGCTCGTGGCGGTTCTCACCCAGCCGATCGGCGGGCGGGTGCTGGCGGGGCTCGTCAGCGACCTGAAGGACGACACCGAGCTCGCTGAGCGCTTCCAGCGCGACGTGGTGCCGGCGCGACGGCAGGCGATGCTCGCCGCGCTCGAGCGCGGACGCGAACGAGGCGAGATCCGTGCGGACGCCGACCTCGAGCTCGCCGTCGACGCCCTGCACGGGGCGGTCTTCTACCGCCTGCTCCTGAGCGGAGCGCCGCTCGACGCAGCGTTCACGAAGCGGCTCGCCTCGCAAGTTCTCCTGGGTCTGTCTTCGGGGTTTGTTCCCATAGGGGACTGACCCCCGCGCGAGCAGCGAGACCATGCCGCATGCAGGGCCACACCTCCGACGTCCGGTGGCAAGCTGTCGTCATGCAACGTGTCGCAGTGCTCTCGGACGTCCACGGCAACGCCGTCGCGCTCGAGGCGGTACTCGCCGAGCTGCGCGGCGAAGAGCCCGATCTCGTCGTCCTTGGCGGCGACCTCACCTGGGGGCCGCTGCCCCGCGAGACGCTCTCGCTCGTCCGCGGACTCGACGTCCCGACGAGGTTCGTCCGCGGGAACGCGGAGCGCATGCTGCTCGACCAGACGGACGAGCCGACCGAGAGGACGCGCTGGTTGCGTGACCGGCACACCGAGGCGGATCTCGCGCTCGTGCAGACCTTCGAGGAGCAAATCGTGATCGAGATCGACGGGCTCGGACCGGTGCGGTTCTGTCACGGTTCTCCACGCAGCGACATCGAGCTCGTCACGCCCGAAACACCAGAGACACGGGTGCGCGAGTGGCCGGCGCTCGCCGAGCGGGTGGTCGTGACGGCGCACACGCACGTCCAGTTCGACCGAAGGGTCGCCGGTCTCCGCTCGCTCAACGCGGGCAGCGTCGGGATGGCGTACGAGCCGTCGCCCGGCGCCTACTGGGCGGTCCTCGGCCCGGACGTCGACCTGCGCCGCACGTCGTACTCGGTCGACGACGCCGCCATGGCCTACGAGGCGAGCGGCTATCCGGCGACCGAGCAGATGCTCGAGATCCTGCGCACGCCGCCGACCCGCGCCGAGGTGATCGCGCATGCCGAGCAACACGTCTTCTCGAACTGAGCGCGACGTCTCGATCGTCGAGCTGGAGACGCCGCACGGCCTCGCGCACGCGCACCTCCAGCTCGCGGCCGCGCCGGTCGGCGCGCTCG
>JACDBY010000410.1 GCA_013694685.1 Actinomycetota bacterium | reverse complement strand
GTTCGCCGCTCGAGCCCGAGGTGCGGCTCTCCACGGGTGAGCAGAAGCGGATCCGCCTGAACGGGGCTCTCCTGGCCTCGGCCGAGGAGCTCCGCCGCCGGATCGACGCCCTCGTCTTCACGCCCGACCGACTCGCTGTCGTCAAGGGCGGCCCTGCCGCGCGCCGCGCGTACTTCGACCGCGTCCTCACTCGCGCTCTGCCGGCCCGCGCCGACCTCCCGACCGCGTACGCGGCGGCGGTCGGGCAGCGAAACGCATCGCTGCGCCGGCTCGGAGCGGGGCTCTCCGAGCCGGACGCGCTTGGCCCGTGGACCGAGCGGGTCGTCTCGCTCGGCACGGAGCTCGTCGCCGCCCGCCACCGCGTGCTCGAGCTTCTGTCGCAGCCCTTCGCAGAGCGGGCGGACGAGCTCGGTCTCCGCGGAGCGACGCTCGCCTACGAGGGGGAGCCACCCACCCGGGAGGCGCTGGAGGCCCGGCTGCAGCGCGATCTCGAGCGTGGGACGACGGGTGTTGGCCCGCATCTCGACGAGATCCGGGTCCTCGCGGCCGACCGCGATCTCCGCAGCTTCGGCTCGCAGGGGGAGCAGCGTCTCACGGTCCTTTCCCTCCTGCTCGCCGAGGCCGAGCTCCTCGTCGCCAACGGCGCCGGCGCGCCGCTCCTCCTGCTCGACGACGCGCTCTCCGAGCTCGACGCCGACCGGCGGCGACTCTTGAGCACGCGTCTCGGGACGATCGGGCAGACGCTCGTCACCGCCACGGGGGCTGAGGCGCTGCCCCTCGCCCCGGCGCAACTGCTCGCCGTCACGCCCGGCGAGGTGCGGGTCGGCTGATGGAACGGCTCGACGGCTCGGTCAGACGGGCGCTGCGACGGGTGGGAGTCCCCGACGCCGGGGAGCTCGCCGCCGTCACCGAGGCGTGGCCCCTAGCGGTCGGCGAGGCGATCTCACGCTCCGCGTGGCCGCAGCGGATCGCGCGCGACGGCACGCTGCACCTGACGACCGTCTCGGCCACGTGGGCGTTCGAGCTCACCCGGATGGAGGCCGAGATCCGCGAGCGCCTCCGGGAGCGGCTGGGCGCCGAGCCACCCGCCAGCCTCCGATTCGCGCCGGGTCCGGTGCCCGCTCCCGGACCGCTCGAGACGACCGCGGCGCCCCTGCCACGGACGACCGCGGAGGAGGAGCACGCGGCGGCTTCCCTCACCGCAGGGATCGACGACTCCGAGCTCCGTGACGCCGTCCGCCGGGCGGCGCTCGCGAGCCTCGTCGCGGCCCGGTCCGACCGCGGTCTCTGATATACTTTGGCAGGGCCGCAAAACAGTTGTTTTGCAGGCATTTCCTCTCTTCAGGAGCGTATGACGGAAACGGCCTACACCGGAAAGGACATCACCGTGCTCGAGGGTCTCGAGCCGGTGCGTCTGCGGCCCGGAATGTACATCGGCTCGACGGGCCCGCGCGGGCTCCACCACCTCGTGTACGAGGTCGTGGACAACTCGGTCGACGAGGCGCTCGCGGGTCGAAACGACCGGATCGAGGTGCGGCTCCATCCGGACAACTCGGTCACCGTCACCGACTGGGGCTCGGGCATCCCGGTCGACATGATGGCCGATCAGGGCCTTTCCGCGCTCACCGTCGTCCTCACGAAGCTCCACGCCGGCGGCAAGTTCGGCGGAGAGGGCTACAAGGTCTCCGGCGGCCTCCACGGCGTGGGCGTGTCGGTCGTCAACGCGCTCTCCGAGTGGCTCGTCGCCGAGGTGCGCCGCGACGGCGCCGTCCACCGGCAGGAGTTTGCCCGCGGCGCGCCGCAGACCGGCGTCGAAGTCGTCGGCAAGGCGAAGACGGGGGACACCGGGACGACGATCTCGTACCTCCCGGACGCGGAGATCTTCGAGGAGCTCGAGCTCTCGGTGCAGACCCTCGTCCAGCGCCTTCGCGAGACGGCGTTCCTCACGCGCGGCCTGCGCATCGTGCTCGTCGACGAGCGCGAGGGCGAGGACCGGCACGAGTTCCACTACGAGGGCGGGATCCGCGACTTCGTCGCTTACGTGAACGAGTCGAAGGATGCGGTGCACAAGCGGATCGCGTTCTTCGACGGCGAGACGGACGCGGGCCAGGTCGAGGTCGCGATGCAGTGGAACACCTCGTACGTCGAGTCGGTGTTCTCGTTCGCGAACAACATCAACACCCACGACGGCGGCACGCATCTGCAGGGATTCCGCTCCGCGCTCACGCGAACCCTCAACCGGCACGCGCGCGAGAAGGGGCTTCTCAAGGAGAAGGAGGACAACCTCGAGGGCGAGGACGTCCGCGAAGGGCTCGCCGCGGTCATCTCGGTGAAGCTCCAGAATCCGCAGTTCGAGGGCCAGACGAAGGCGAAGCTCGGAAACCCGGGTGTCGCGGGGCTCGTCGAGCAGACGGTCAACCTGAAGCTTGCGGAGTTTCTCGAGGAGAACCCGCAGGACGCGAACCAGATCGTCAAGAAGGCCGTCGCTGCTCGGAACGCCCGCCAGGCGGCGCGCAAGGCGCGCGAGCTGACGCGCCGTAAGAGCGCGCTCGAGAACTCGTCGCTGCCCGGCAAGCTCGCCGACTGCTCGATCCGCGACCCGGAGGTCGCCGAGCTCTACCTCGTCGAGGGGAACTCGGCCGGCGGCTCGGCCAAGGACGCCCGCGACCGCACCTACCAGGCGATCCTGCCGCTCAGAGGGAAGGTGATCAACGCCGAGCGCAACCGGATCAACAAGGTGCTCTCGAACGTCGAGATCCAGGCGATGATCACGGCGATCGGCACCGGGATCCTCGATGAGTTCGACGTCTCGAAGCTCCGCTACCACCATGTGATCGTGATGACGGACGCCGACGTCGACGGCTCCCACATCCGCACGCTGATCCTCACGTTTCTCTACCGGAACATGCGTGAGCTGGTCGAGCGCGGCCACGTGTACCTCGCCGTGCCGCCGCTCTACCGCGTGAAGCTCGGGACGCAGGAGCTGTACGTCGAGAAGGAGTCGCAGTTCGAGGAGCTCCTCGTCCGGGAGCGTGTCAAGGACATGAAGATCGCGGCGCGGAGCGGGTCGGAGCTTGCTTTCACCGAGGCTCGCTGGGGACGCTTTACGCGCGCGCTCGCCGAGCTCGAAGGATGGCTGGGACGACTTCGCTCGGACTTCGGCTCGCCCGCCGCGGACTTCGTCGTCCGACACCGGCTGATCGAGACCGACGCCGCGTTGCCCGCCGACGTCGAGGGGGCACTCGCCGGGATCGAGCCGAACGGCCACGACGTGACCGTGCTCGGAGGCTCCGACACGGATCTGCGCCTGAAGGTCGTCGAGCTCGCGACGAGCGCGGCCGCGTTCGTGACCCTCCCCGCCGACCTGCTCGTCTCGCCCGTCTACGCCGGCCTGCGCCGCTCCTACGTGAAGCTCACCGAGATCGTGGGCGCCCCGCCGTTCGAGCTCTCCCTCGGGAAGAAGAGCCGACCCGCGGAGACGTTCGAGGCGCTTCGTCACCACGCGCTCGAGCTTGCGAAGGAGGGAATCCAGGTGAGCCGCTTCAAGGGTCTCGGCGAGATGAACGCCGACGAGCTGCGCGAGACGACCATGGATCCCGCCAAGCGGATGCTCGTGCGCGTCGAGGTGGAGGACGCGACCCTCGCCGACGAGATCTTCTCGAAGCTCATGGGCGACCAGGTGGAGCCGCGACGCGCCTTCATCGAGCAGAACGCCCGAGACGTGAGATTTCTCGATGTGTGAGCGGTTGCCGGTGCTCCGCTCCGCAGATCACCTAGAAGGGCATTCAGCACCGGGCTCCCTAGGTGATTCGCCGAAGGCGGCGAAGCACCATGGCTGACATGGTCGAGCCACTGGGCGTCGGCCGGGTGGAGACGCGCGAGCTCGAGCAGGAGATGCGCTCGAGCTTCCTCGACTATGCGATGAGCGTGATCGTGTCGCGCGCGCTCCCCGACGTGCGCGACGGCCTGAAGCCCGTCCACCGCCGTGTCCTCTACGGGATGCACGAGGCGGGGATGCAGCCGAACCGGCCGTACAAGAAGTGCGCGAAGATCGTCGGCGACGTGATGGGGACGTACCACCCTCACGGTGATCAGTCGATCTACGACACGCTCGTCCGGATGGCCCAGTCGTTCTCGCTCCGGTACCCGCTCGTCGACGGGCAGGGCAACTTCGGAAACCTCGACGACGACCCCGCAGCGGCGATGAGATACTGCGCCACCGGCGGCACCCGTGTGCGCACGTCATCGGGCACTCTGCGCCTGGACGAGATCCACTCTCGGCTCGAGCCCGAGTCCGAGCGCGAGATCGAGCTGGAGGTCCTCGACCGACTCGGCCGCCCGGTTCGGGCGTCTCGTGTCTTCCACTCGGGCGAGCACCCGACCCTCACCGTCCGGACCCGTGAGGGCTTCGAGCTCACCGGAACGGAGAATCATCCGGTGCTCTGCCTCGTCGATCTGGCGGGCGTGCCGCTGCTCCTCTGGAAGCTGCTCGAGGAGGTTCGTCCCGGTGACCGTGTCGCGCTCGCACGGGCGCGATGTCCTGTCGAGCTCGGCTTCGACGACCGTGAGCGCGAGGAGGCGATCCTGCTTGGCGCGTTCGTCTCGGAGGGGTTCGCGAACGAGCGCCGCGCAGGCTTCAGCAACGTCGATGAGGACTACTTCGGCGTCGTGCTCGGCGCCTATGACGTCGTCGTTGGAGGCGGCCGATACGTCTCCGAGCGCACCATCCGGTCGGGGAGCCGGATCCACGAGCTCGACGTGCAGGACATGCGAGCGTTCGCGCAGAGCCCGCTCGGCTGCCTCACCGGTGCCCGCAGCGCCTCCAAGCGCGTTCCGGATCGAGTCTGGCACGCGAGCGCCGCCTACAAGCGTGCGTTCCTCCAGGCCCTCTTCGAAGGTGACGGCTCGTCGTCACGTCTGCCACGGAGCACGATCCAGATCTCGTACTCGACGTACAGCCCGGAGCTGGCACGGGACGTCCAGCAGCTCCTGCTCGAGCTCGGGGTCGTCTCACGTCTCTGCCGGTACGAGAAGGGCGAGACCAAGGTCGTGATCACGAACCGCCGCGACGCGCGTCTCTTCGCGCGCAACGTCGGCTTCCTCGGGGCCAAGCAGCGAAAGCTCGACCGCGAGCTCGCGCAGATCCCACGGGAAAGCCGGGCGCTCAGCCACGACCACGTTCCGTTCGTGGCCGACTACATCCGAAGCGAGTCGAGCGACCCGTGGCTCCACCGGCACAACATCGACCGGGTCGAGCGCTGGGAGCGGGGCGGAACCGCGATCCTCGACCGCGTCACGTCGGACGAGGCCAAGGCCGTCGTCGAGCCTCTGGTCACCGGCGACTACTACTACGCCGAGGTCGCCTCGGTCGAGGACGCGGGCGTGCAGGCGGTGTACTCGCTCCGCGTCGACACCGACGACCACTCGTTCCTGACTGACGGGTTCGTCTCGCACAACACCGAGTGCCGGCTCTCGCGGATCGCGACCGAGATGCTCCGCGAGATCCACTCGGACACGGTCGACTTCAAGCCGAACTACGACGAGTCGACGCGCGAGCCGGAGGTTCTGCCGGCGCGCTTCCCGAACCTCCTCGTGAACGGCTCCTCCGGGATCGCGGTCGGGATGGCGACGAACATGCCACCCCACCGGCTCGACGAGGCGATCGCCGCGGTGGTGGAGCTCATCGACCGACCCGAGGCGAACGTGGACGACCTCATGCGCCACGTCACGGGGCCCGACTTCCCGACCGGCGCGATCGTCGTCGGCCGCGGCGGGATCCGCGACGCCTACCGGACGGGTCGTGGTCGCATCGTGATGCGCGCGCGCGCCCACATCGAGGAGCAACGCGGCGGGAAGACGGCGATCATCGTTACCGAGTTGCCGTACGGCGTGAAGAAGGGTGGCGACTCCGGCGTGATCACGAAGATCGCCGAGCTCTATAAGGAGAAGGTCCTCACCGAGATCTCCGCCGTCGAGGACTACTCGGACAAGTCCGGGATGCGGATCCAGATCGACCTCAAGCGCGAGGCGATCCCGCAGGTCGTCCTCAACAAGCTGTACAAGCACACGTCGCTCCAGACGACGTTCGGCTACAACGCGGTGGCGCTCGTGGACGGCGTGCCGCGGACGCTCTCGCTGCTCGAGCTCGTCACGCACTACCTGGACTA
>JACDBY010000206.1 GCA_013694685.1 Actinomycetota bacterium | reverse complement strand
TCCCAGCGCAGCTGCCACCGTCCGTGTCGCAACGCCGCCAGCTGTAGTCGTAGTCGGTCGGGTCGCCCGTCCACGTGCCCTCACGGGCCGTCAGGGTCTTTCCGACCTCGGGCGTGCCGGCGATCGTCGGCGGCTGCGTGTTCGTCGGTCGAGCCTGCGTGGCCGCGATCCCGGCCGTCCCGGTCAGCATGACCGCGACCAGCCCGGCAACGAGTGACACGAGCCCGAGCGGGAACAACCTCCTCATGTGCTTCGTCATCTCGCTCTCTCCTTTGTTCGACTGGCTTCACGAAGGGTGAACAGCAAGGTCGTACCCCGCTACCTCATGCGTCCATGCGGGGTTTCACGCATCCCTTACGAGGATCGACCCTTTCCTTTACAGCCCGCCACTCGAACGAGGGACGGCGGAGCGTGCCGGAGCGAAGGCGACGAGCGGATTCGAACCGCTGTACGAGGCTTTGCAGGCCTCTGCCTAACCACTCGGCCACGTCGCCGCGAGGGCGCATCGTAGCCGGGCGGCAACAGGCGAGCTACACGCGCCGCGGCCGCTCTATGATCGGCAGGAAGAGGCAGCCGGGGTACTTCCAAGGGGAAGCATGGGCGGGGTCGACCACGAGAGCGGAAGCGCTGTGATCGGCGCTGCGTTCGACGATCCCGAGGCTTCTACACCTACGTGTGGAAGACACGGCGAGCTTCGCGGACACCTGTCGAGTGTTCGATCTGAAGCTCGCCGACGGCTCGAGCCACGTGGCGCAGTTCAGGCTCAGGTAGCGCGAGCCGCTCGTCCCGAGTGGTATTCGTTGGGGCGTGGCCCCGAGCCCCGCACAACTCGCGCACGCCGTGGAGCTCGAGCGACGCGACGAGGCGATCGCCACCGAGCTCGCGACGGTCACCGCGCTCGCACAGCGCACCGAGTCGATCCGCGCCCGTGCCGCCAATGTTCGAGACGCACTCGAGCGGCATCCGCTCCAGCTCGAGGAGCTGACTGCGAGGCGCAGGGACGCGGACGCAGATGAGGTGAACGCGCGTGCGGAGGTCTCGCGCGCCGAGGAGGCGTTGGCGCGACTCGAGTCGTCCCGACGTCACCGAGTGGAGGAGACCGAGCGGGCACGCAAGGAGATCGCGACGGCGCAGAACGCGCTCGCCGACACGCGGGCATATGTCCAGCGCCTCGAGGAGCAGCGGGTGGAGCTCGAGGGAGAGCACGCCTCGCTTCGCGCGGAAGCGGCGGCCCTCGTCGACCGCGCTCGCTCGGTTGCCGACGAGGTGCGCGGCGTCGACCGGATCACCGAGGGCGCCCGCCGTGAGCCGGCGGCCTCGCTGGACGAGCTGGACGACTGGGGTGGTCAGGCGCGCTCAGCGCTCTTCGTCGCCCGCGGCACGCTCGAAGCCGAGCGCGAGCGGGTCGTCGTCGAGGCAAACGCACTCGGCTCGGCGGTTCTCGGCGAGCCGCTTGGCGCCTCGAGCGCCGCGCTCGTGCTCCGTCGGCTCGAGCGCGCCCGCGACGGGTAGCCGCGTCGTCGATCACGGGAACCGCGGGTCGCCGGGCCTCGAGTCGAGCGCCCCGCCGTCGCGGCAGCTCGTCGGTAGGGCGTAGGCCGCCCGGATCGCGCTCCTCTCCGCGAGGCGACGCTCGTAGGCGGCGCGCACGAGGCGTCGGGCGAGGTTCTCCCCGAGACCGAGGCGAACCGCGAGGCCGGTCGCCTCCTGGAGTCCCAGGCACTCAGTCACGCCCTCGCGGCGCTCGCCACCGAGGTGGACGGCCTCGTGGGCGAGCACAACGACCGCCTCGACCGCGGCCTCGCCGCCTTCCCCGGCTCGGAGCACATCGTGGAGCTCGCGACAGATCGAGGGCGCCAGGTACGCGATGCCGGCGCGAGGAAACGCCACTCCCAACGTGTCGCTGCCCGCCCCGGTGAAGCTGTAGCCCTCGTCGCACCGGAGCTGCACGGGTTGACCCGCGACGCCGGCCGCCTCGGACGTAAGGCGCGCGACTGTGCGGGCGCGTTCCGGCTCGGGCAACGACTGCCACGTAGCTTCGCGATCGGCGCGCGCAGCGAGCCCGAAGAGAAGTGCCGCGAGCCCGGCACCCACGAGCCGCCCGAGCGCGCGGCGCCGTCGCGGGGGCTCGCGAACGGGTGGCGGGACGTATCGGTAGCTGTCCTCGTGCTCGACGACCGTCCCAAAGCCGAGATCGGCGTCCTCCGGTCCCGGCGGAACCTTGCGCCGGGCTCGCCGGAGAGGCTCGCGCCTGGCGACCAGCACGAACTCGAGCTCGGCGGCGAGGAGCACGACGAAGGGCAGCCAGAAGGGTACCCACGTGCGGAGCGTCTCGACGAAGAGCCAGCAGACGACGAAGCCGAGCAGAAGCGCGCGCAGCACGACCTGCACCCTCGTCCGATCGGCGGTGCGGGCATCCGGCACAAACGAGTTGTAGACACCGCCGTCGCTCACCGGTCTGGAGGCAGGGCTTGCCGAGTAGGATCCGCGGCCGTGGCGGCGACGATGATGGACGGTCGGGCGCTCGCCGAGCGGATCCGCGGCGAGGTCGCGGTCGAGGTGGCCGAGCTCGGTCATGTCGGCCTGGCGACGATCCTCGTCGGCGACGACCCCGCCTCGGACGTCTACATCACCTCGAAACACCGGGTCGCGACAGAGGCCGGGATCGATGCGCGTGACGTCCGGCTCCCCGCGGAGACGTCCGAAGACGACGTGCTCGCGCTCGTCCACGAGCTGAACGAGGACGACGCGGTAGACGGGATCCTCGTCCAGCTGCCGCTTCCGGCGCACATGGACGAGACTCGCGTCACCTACGCCGTAGCGCCGCAGAAGGACGTCGACGGATTCCATCCGGTGAACGCGGGCAACCTCTATCTCGGCACCCCGCTCCACGTGCCGGCGACCCCGGCGGGCTGCATGGAGCTCCTGGACGCCTACGACGTCGACCCTCGAGGCGCCGCCGCCGTCGTGGTCGGCCGGAGCGAGATCGTCGGCCGCCCGGTGGCGATGCTGCTCCTCCAGGCTCATGCGACCGTCACGATCTGCCACTCGCGCACCGCGGACCTCGCTGCGGAGACGCTCCGGGCGGACATCCTCGTGGCGGCGGTGGGAGTACCCGGCATCGTGACGCCAGAGATGGTGAAGCCCGGCGCGACCGTTCTCGACGTGGGTCTGACCCGCACGGACGAGGGGATCCGGGGAGATGTCGACCGGTCGGTCGCGGACGTCGCGAGGCGTCTGACACCCATGCCCGGCGGCACCGGACCGATGACGATCGCGATGCTGCTCCGGAGCGCCGTCAAGGCTGCACGCTACCGCCGCGGGCTTCTTGCATACCCGACCCAGTGACGCTACGTTGTCGGGCGTTCGTGGCATCTCGCCTCGGCTCGTAGCCGTGGCACCGCACCAGGAGGACGTTCGTTGGCGGTAGAGACGGGCACGGTGAAGTGGTTCTCGAACGAGAAGGGCTTTGGCTTCATCGCACGCGAGGGTGGCGATGACGTCTTCGTCCACTTCTCGGCGATCACGATGGACGGCTACAAGTCCCTCACCGAGGGGCAGAAGGTGGAGTTCGAGGTCGTCCAGGGGCCCAAGGGCGCCCAGGCCGCGAACGTCACGGCTGCCGCGTAATTCTTGTTTCGCTACGCGGGATTCGGCA
>JACDBY010000371.1 GCA_013694685.1 Actinomycetota bacterium | reverse complement strand
CGCCGCGCGCGACCGGCGCGACGAGCGCGCCGAGCTCGTCCGGGTCCATCTGGTTGTCGGCCGCCATCACGCACGTGACATCGACTCCGAGCTCGCGGCAGCGCGCGTAGCCGGACGCGATCGCGCCGCCGACCCCCTCGTTCCGGTCGTGCTCGATCACCTCGACCCGCGCATCGCCGGCGGCGCGAGCCCGCTCGACCGTCGCGTCACGAGACTGGTCGTCGACAACCACGATCACGTCGACGAAACCGGGGATTCCGCGAATCGTCTCAGCGACGAGAAGCTCCTCGTCGAAGGCCGGGACGACGACGGCGACGCGCTTCCCGTCGACCATGCCGGGACGCCTAGGCGGTCGCGGCGCTGCGGCGGCGCAGCCACGGATCCGCGACGATCGCCGCGAGCGCTCCGAGGAGGAGCCCGACGAGCGCTCCGACCGTGCCCGCGTTGCGTCGGCTCGTCGCCGAGCTGCGCACCGCAACACCGGGCTGGACGACGCGTGAGAGCTCGACGTTCCTGGCAAGCGACAGCAGCTGCTCGGCGGCGATCCGGCTGGAGTTCACTCCCGCCCGACGGGATTCGGCGGCGTTGAGCGTCAGGTTCGAGTTCGCGGAGACGAGCAGCTTCTCGCCGAGGGAAAGGCTGTCGTCGGCGAAGGCGATGCGTTGCTGGCGGTTTGCGGTGGCGATCCGGGCGTCGATCTCCTCGAGCTGATCCTCGTCGTCTGCGATCTGCGTCTCGAGCAGCAGCATCTTCTGACGGATGTAGGGAACGACCTGGTTGACGACCGTGTTCGCGAACGCGTTTGAGGCCTTCTCGGCCTTGACCTTTGTCGGCGCACGCACCTCGAGCTCGACGAGCGGCGTGAAGTTGCGCGCAACCTGACCAGGCTGGACGACCGCGGTCGAGGTGACGTTCCCCCGCAACTGGCCGGGCCGCATGTCCGCCGCCTTCGCCGCCTTCGCGATCGCGGCTTCGCTGCGCACGATCTCGCTCACCGTCTTGGGATTCGTCTGCAGGCTCTGCAGCTGGCCGCCGCCCGCGGGCGTAAAGGGCTGGCCGAGGTAGATGAGCGCTTCCGCCCGGTAGACATCGCCGCTCCCGACCGAGACGAGCAGGCCGAGGATCGCACCGAGGACGAGACCTCCGAGGGGAAGCCACCAACGCTCGGAGATGCGCGTCCAGGCCGACCGGAGGTCGACTTCGCGCTCGGCGTCGAGATCGACGCCGTCTCTCCGACGTACGTCGTTCACGGCGCCGCGACCCTAGCAGCGACCCATTCCCACTGTGCGCGGAGCCCGTCGGCGAGCGACGTCGTCGAGCGCCAATGGAGGTCGCTCTCGGCCTTGGACACGTCTGCCCGTGTGCGCCGGACGTCCCCGACCGCGTCCCCGTGGCGCTCGACGAGGAGCGATCGTCCTGCGATCGCCTCGGCGAGCGCGATCGCCTCACTCATGGTCGCCTCCTCCCCGCCCCCGACGTTGTAGAGCTCACCCGGCCGGCCGCGTTCCATGGCCGCGATCGTGCCCTCGACCGCGTCGCCGACGAACGTGAAGCTGCGTGAGACCGAGCCGTCGCCGAAGAGCCGAAATGCGTCACCGGTCGCGAGCGCCTCCATGAGCGGAGTGAACGCCATGTCCGGTCGCTGGCGGGGGCCGTAGACCGTGAAGTACCGCAGACCGACGGCCTCGAGGGCACTCGACCTGGCGTGGGCGTAGGCGAGCTGCTCGACGCAGAGCTTCGTCACCCCGTACGGAGCGATCGGACGGGGCCGGGCGTCCTCGCGCGTCGGGTAGCTCTCCGCGTCGCCGTAGATCGAGGACGACGATGCGTAGACGACGCGCAGCCCGTGGCGGGACGCCGCCTCGAAGACGCGGGCGCTCGCACGAATGTTCCGGTCGAGATAGTGCTCGAACCCGGGGCCGAAGCTCGCGCGGACGCCCGGTTGCCCCGCGACGTGGTAGACGCCGTCGATGCCGTCGAGGAGGTCGTCGAGGTCGACGTCGAGCAGGTCGGCCTCGAGCACGCCGAGACCGTCGGCATTCTCGCGCTTGCGGACCGGGTCGTAGTAGTCGTTGAACGAGTCGATTCCCCGCACGTTGTCCCCGCCCGCCCGGAGCGCCTCGACGAGGTGCGAGCCGATGAAGCCGGCGGCGCCGGTGACCAGCGCCCTCACGCGCTCTCTCCCGGCTCGGCCGCGATCGGCTCGGGAAGCTCCTCCGCGAACGGCACGAGGACGCCGTCGTCGTCCTCCACGAGGCAGAGGTCGGAGAAGAACCGGGTCATCACGACACCGGCGCGAAACGCCCCGAGCCGCGGCTGGGGACGCTCGCCGCGGGCGAGGGCGAGCGCGAGCGCCGGGTAGCGGCTCCCGGCTGCGAGTGGGAGCGGGAAGGCCCCGCCGAAACGCGGGTTGACGTCGGTCACGGGCAACGACCCGTCGGGCTCGCGGAAGCACTGGACGTTCGCCGGCCCGACGATCCCGATCGTCTCCGCGATGTGCGCCGCATGCTCGATCAGCTCGCGATCCTGCAGGGAGCGGCCCTTGATCGACTCGCCGCCCTTCGACTGGATCATCGACCGCGGGATCGCGTTCAGGCACCGGGTCTCGACATCGCAGAAGACGTCGGTCGAGAATTCCTCGCCGAGGCAGAGCTCCTGCACCATCGACTCGACGGGTGTCAGGCCGAGGTGGAAGTCGAGCTGCGCCCGATCGTCCGCCCGGTAGATGTGGCGTGAGCCGAAGCCCTCCCGCACCTTGACGAGCAGCGGGTAGCGCGCGTCGTCCGGCACGTCGTCGGGAAGCCAGGTACGCGGGCTCCGGATGCCGTGCGCCTCGAAGAACGTGTGCGCCAGGTACTTGTCACCCATCGTGCGGCACACCTCGGGCGACGGCGCGAGGACGAGCGCGGGCTCGAGCGACGCGCGGGCGGCCGAGACGATCTCCTGATCGAGGTCGGTGAGCGGCACGACGAGACGGATGTCATGTCGGCCGACGAGCTCTGCGAGCACGGCGACGTAGCCCGGATCGTCGACACGGGGCACGAGCGCCATGTGGTCGGCGTGGTAGAGCGCGGGCGCGAGCGGGTCGAGGGCGGCCGCGATCGTCGTCGCGCCGGCCCGGCCGAAGGCGCTGACGATGTCGACGCGCTGGCCG
>JACDBY010000367.1 GCA_013694685.1 Actinomycetota bacterium | reverse complement strand
TCGCTGCACTGCGCTCGAACGCGATCGACGGCGGCACGTTCTCCGCAGACAGCGCCGCGGTGCTCGGCCGGGATCGGAACCTGCGGGTGCTCAAGGGCGGCACTGCGGCGTTCCGCGAGCTCCAGTTCACGATCAAGAAGGGCGAGAACAAGCCGTGGCATGACAAGCGCGTGCGGCAGGCCGTCAACTTCGCGATCAACCGCCAGGAGATCATCAACAAGGTGTACGGCGGCAACGGCAGGTACAGCGGCCACGTGCCGCCCGGCTACGGCCCCTGGCCGCTGACCCAGGAGGAGCTGAAGAGCAAGTATCTGAAGTTCGACCTCGTGAAGGCGAAGGCGCTGATGAAGGCGGCGGGACAGGAGCGAGGGTTCTCGGTCACGCTGACGACCTTCTCGACGCCGCTCGACTTCTCCCAGGTCGCCTCCGTGATGAAGCAGCAGCTGCAGCGGATCAACATCGACCTGAACATCGTCGCCCAGGAGCCGGGGACGTTCGGCTCCGCAAACGGCCGCGGCGCCTTCGACTGGGATCTCACGGCGCGCGGGATGCGCGGCGACGTCGACGGCTACCTCGCCGAGTTCAACCCGAGCGCGGCGATCTTCAACGTCTGGTACCCCGAGTACAAGAACGTGAGGGTCTGGCGCCTCGTCGGCAACGGCAAGATCCAGCTCGATCAAGCCAAGCGGCTCCCGATGTACAAGGAGGCGCAGCGGCTGCTCCTGGAGGACCTCGTCCAGGTGCCGCTCGTCGCGGTGACCAAGTTCCAGGTCGTCCGCAAGCGGGTGAACAACATGTACGTCGCGTTCAGCGACTTCAACACGGGCCTGCACACGTCGGTCTACGTGAAGTAGCTGCTCGTCCGGTAGGGCACAGGGAGGGGCGTCGCATGGGCGGCGCTCCTCCCGCACTGCGAGGGGAAGGGGACCGGTGCTCGGCTACATCGTCAAGCGGACGCTCCTGCTCCTCCCTACGCTGTTCGGCGTCTCGATCGGGATCTTCCTGATGGTGCGGCTGCTGCCCGGCGACATCATCGACATCCTCCTCGGCGGCGACATCACCGCGAGCGAGGAGGTCAAGCAGCAGGCGCGCGAGCAGCTCGGCCTGACCGGCTCGTACCCCGAGCAGTACTGGAACTGGATCAGCGGCGCGGTTCGCGGCGACTTCGGCGATTCGCTCCGGAACGCCGAGCCCGTCTCCGCGATCCTCCGGGACTCGCTCCCGATCACGCTCGAGCTCGTCTTCCTCGCCCTGCTGATCGCGGTCGTCGTGGGGATCCCGCTCGGAGTGATCTCGGCCTCCCGGCGCGACAGCGCCAGCGACTACGCCTCGCGGCTCGGGGGCCTGATCGGCGTCAGCGTTCCGAACTTCTGGCTCGCGACGCTGCTTCTCCTCTTCACCTCCAAGGTCTTCGGCTGGGTGCCGCCGCTGACCTACGTCTCGTTCTTCGACGACCCCCTCACCAACCTGAGCCAGTTCATCCTGCCCGCGCTCTCGATCTCGGTCTTCACGCTCGCGATCGTGATGCGGATGGTGAGGGCGACGATGCTGGAGGTGCTCGGCCAGGACTACGTTCGCACGGCGCGCGCCAAGGGCGTCGCCCGACGGAAGGTGATCTACCGGCACTCGCTCCGGAACGCGCTGATCCCGGTGATCACGGTCGTCGGCTTCGAGGTCGGAGTGCTGATGAGCGGCGCCGCGATCGTCGAGATCATCTTCGGCCTGCCGGGGGTCGGGAACCAGCTCCTCCAGGCGATCTTCAACCGCGACTACCCAATGATCCAGGCGACGACGCTCCTGATCGCGATCGTCTTCATCGGCTTCAACCTGATCGTGGACGTGCTCTACGGCATCCTCGACCCGCGGATCTCGGCGGAGGCATGACCTTCAACCCGCGAAACCGCCGTCCGGCTCTCGCAGCCGGGAACGCCGTCGAGGTAGGCGCCTGGGCGGGCGTGCCGCAGCGCCGGCGGCTCGGCTTCCTCGGCAAGTGGCGCAACCCGATCGGCCTCGTCGGGGCGGCGATCGTTGGGTTCAACGTGTTCGTGGCGCTCTTCGGCGCGCTGCTCTGGAGGCACGACCCGGACGAGCAGGAGTTCGATCGGCTGCTGCCGCCGAGCTGGGCGAACCCGTTCGGGACGGACGAGCTCGGTCGTGACACGCTGGCACGGATCATCCACGGCGCGCAGGTGTCGCTCCAGGTCGGCGCCATCTCCGTCGGGATTGCGCTCGTCGCCGGAACCCTGATCGGGCTGCTGGCCGGCTTCTACAAGGGCGTCGTCGACGCCGTCCTGATGCGGCTCGTCGACGTGATGTTCGCTCTGCCCGGGCTCGTGCTCGCGATCGTGATCGCAGGGCTGTTGGGCCCGAACCGGAGGAATGCGATGATCGCGATCGGGATCGTGATCACGCCCGCTTTCGCGCGCGTCGTCCGCGGGGCCGTGCTCGAGGTCATGGGCTACCCCTACATCGAGTCGGCGCGCGCGCTCGGCGCCTCGAGCTTCCGGGTGATGTCGCGCCACCTGCTCCCGAACATCGGTGCGCCGCTCCTCGTCCTCGTCACCACCTACCTGGGCACGGCGATCCTGAGCGAGGCGGCGCTCAGCTTTCTCGGGCT
>JACDBY010000202.1 GCA_013694685.1 Actinomycetota bacterium | reverse complement strand
AGTACGACCTCGTCCGCGCACCGCGGTTCGTCGGCTTCGACAACTTCCGGGAGCTCGCAGGGGACGACGTCTTCCGGGTCGCAGTCACGAACTCACTCGTGTTTGCGGCGATCGCCGTCCCGCTGCGGCTCGCGGCCGCGTTGGGACTCGCGCTGCTCCTGCACCGGCGGATGCCAGGCGTGGGGGCGTACCGGTCCGCCACCGTCCTACCGACGGTCGTCCCCGACATCGCCTACGGGCTCCTGTGGCTCTGGCTGCTCAACCCGCTCTACGGGCCGGTCAACACGCTGCTCGGTTGGGGTGGCGCTCCGAACTTCACGTGGATCGGATATCCGCTCCCACAGTGGCTCACGCACCCGAACGATGCGCGCGCCGCGATCATCATCCTCAGCCTCTTCACGATCGGCGAGGGGTTCGTCGTCCTGCTCGTCACCCGGCAGGGCCTGCCGACCGAGCTCTACGACCTTGCCGCCCTCGAGGACGTGACCGCGTGGGGTCTCTTCCGACGCGTGACTCTGCCGCTCATGGCGCCGGTGCTGCTGCTGCTCCTCGCGCGGGACACGATCTTCAGCCTGCAGGCGACACTGGTTCCCGCGCTCGTCGTCACCGAAGGCGGACCACCTCTCTACTCGACGACGTACGTCCCGCTCTTCGTCTATCGGAACGCCTTCGAGTACCTGCGCTACGGCTACGCGTCGGCCGCGACCCTACTGATGCTCGTGCTGACCGCGGGGATCGTCCTCGCGCAGCTCGCGCTCCTGCGACGCTACCGGCTCGGGACGGGCTGACCGGCTGCCCGCCTCGCCCGGGTCGCGAGGCGCACGTCAGCGCGGCGGGCTCTCCTGGTCGGACTCGAATTCGTCGACCCGCGCGCCGAGCCTGAGCTCGGCCCGGTCGTCTGCCTTGTCCGCCGACATCTCCTTCTCGGCGGCTTGTGCCTCGGCCTTGCGAATGTCCTCGGTCTGCTTCGCCCCGCGGAACCAGCCTAGGATCGTGTCCTTGAGTGGCATCTCGGAAGACTATCCCTTCGGAGCTCAGTACGAGACGGCGCCTCGCCCCGTCTCGGCAGCGTGTCGTTGCTCGTCGGCCCGGTAGCTCGAGCGCACGAGCGGGCCGGCGAAGACCGAGCCGAACCCGAGCGCCTCGCCCTGCTCGCGCAGCCAGCGGAACTCGTCGGGGTGCACCCAGCGGTCGATCGTCGCGTGACCGGACGACGGTTGGAGGTACTGACCGATCGTGACGACGTCGACGCCGTGGCCACGGAGATCGCGCATGGTCTCGACGACCTCGTCGTTCGTCTCGCCGAGGCCGACGATGATCCCCGACTTGGTCAAGACGGGGTAGTCCGCGATGTCCTTCGCCCGCCGGAGGAGCGTGAGGGCGCCGTCGTAGGTCGCCTTGGCGCCGCGCATGCGGCGATGGAGCCGCCGCACGGTCTCGATGTTGTGATTGAACACCTCCGGCCGCGCACCGACGACGGTGGCGAGTGCATCCTCCTCGACGCCGAGGAAGTCCGGTGTGAGGACCTCGACCGAAGCGTCGGGGAGCTTCTGCTTGAGCGCCCGAATCGTCGCGGCGAAGTGCCCTGCGCCGCGGTCGGGCAGGTCGTCCCGGTCGACGGACGTGACGACGACGTGCGTGAGACCCATCGTTGCCGCGGCCTGGGCCAGTCGCAGAGGCTCGAGCGGATCGGGGGGCGCGTCGGGCTTGCCGGAGGTGACGTAGCAGTACCGACACGCACGCGTGCAGGTGTCCCCGAGGATCTGGAACGTGGCCGTCCCGCGACCCCAGCACTCGCCGATGTTCGGGCAGCGGGCTTCCTCGCAGACCGTCACGAGGCGTGCGCCGTGCAGGAGCTTGCGGACGTCGTAGTACCGCCCGTCGGCGCTCGGGGCGCGAACCTTCATCCATTCGGGTCGGCGCGGGCGCTCGGCGACGGGGAGTGACGTCTCCATCGAGGTCATGGTACGGGCAGCCTCCGACCTCGAGACGGGGGCTAGCGAGAGCCCACGAC
>JACDBY010000201.1 GCA_013694685.1 Actinomycetota bacterium | reverse complement strand
ATCCGATACCGCCCCGACTGGGCGATTCCGGGCCGACCGATCGACATCGTCTCGAACCCGATCTGACGTCGAACGAGAACCTTCGGCAGCCCCGCGAAGCGCCGCGGCTGCCCGCGCCACCGCTCGGGCGAGATCGCAACGGGCTTCGCGAGCGGCGTCGCAGAGTCGCCCCGCAGGAAGCGGTCGAACCACTGGGCGCTCGCGGCAAGCATCGCCGGCGTGTCCGCGGCGATCCCCGACGAGGGTGCATGGCCGTGCAGGCCGATCCACAGCTGCTTGGGGCCTGCGAGCGCGCGGTAGGCGTTCCGGGCGTGCTCGAGCCCGAAGGCGAAGTCGCGGCGCCCCTGCATCATGAAGACCGGTGTCTTCACGCCCTTGAGCTTCGGCAGCGAGGAGCGCACGGCCGCGAACGGCCCGACCGTCGCGAGGTTGCCGGCGAACGCCGCGTCGCGAAGTGCGAAGACCTCGGGATCGACGCGCTTCGGGTCTAGCCCGGTGAGGAAGCCTGCCATCACGCCGGTCTTCGCAAGCCCCTGCGGTACGAGCGCCTGGCGCAGATCGGTCCAGCTGATGGAGATCGCGAGCGCCGCCCACGGCACGTCGGCGACGAGCGAGTTCCAGGCGGCGCCGCCACCGTACGAGACACCCCAACCCCCGATCCGGGCGTCGGCGACGTCCGGGCGGTTGCGGAGCCAGCCGAAGACGGCTTTCACGTCGGCGACCTCCTTCGGGCCGTCGATCCCGATCAGGCCGCCCGAGCCGCCGTGCCCGCGCGCGTCGTAGGCGAGCACCGCGTAGCGTTCGCCGGCGATCCCCATCGCCTGCGCGACCGTGAGCATGTCGTTGCGGTTGCCTCCGAGGCCGTGCAGGTAGATCACCGCCGGCCAGCCGCCCGCGGGTGGCGTGGCGCTCGGCAGGAGGAGGGTCGCGGTGATCGCGGTGCCGTCCGCGGAGGTGATCGTTACATCCTGGCGCGAGAGCGCCGAGGCGGTGCCTGAGACGGCGAGCGCGGCGCCGGTCGCCAGGAGCAGGGCGAGCGCGCCTCGGGAGCTCCGCGTCACGGCCGGGAAGCGTAGCGCTCGAAACGCGGGTAGCGGGCCGCGGGCGGCCCTATCATCCTCGCGATGGACGGTCGGCCGATCGGCGTCTTCGACTCTGGGGTCGGCGGGCTCACCGTCCTCCACGAGATCCTCGTCACGCTGCCGCACGAGGATGTTGTCTATTTAGGGGACAACGCCAGGCTTCCCTACGGTCCGCGGCCGCTCGAGGAGGTGCGGCGGTTCGCGCTCGAGGTGGGGCACGCGCTCGAGTGTCGGGACGTGAAGCTCGTCGTCGTGGCCTGCAACACGGCGACGGCCGCCGCGCTGCCCGAGCTCCAGCAGAGACTCGCCGTCCCGGTCGTCGGCGTCCTCCAGCCGGAGGCGCACGCCGCCGCGCTCGCCACGCGCAACCGCCGCGTCGGGCTGCTCGCGACCGAGGCGACCGTCGCGAGCGGCCGGTACGAGCAGCTCGTCCGGGCGCACGACGCGAGCGTCGAGGTGATCTCCGTCGCCTGCCCGAGACTCGTGCCGCTGATCGAGGGCTCCGATCCGTTCGGGGACGAGACGATCGACGCAGTGCGGGCGGTGGCAGGCCCTCTGAAGGAAGCGGGCGTCGACACGGTGATCCTCGGTTGCACGCACTATCCGATCCTGCGGCCGATCTTCCAGCGGATCTTCGGCCGGGAGGTCACGCTCGTGTTCTCCGCCGAGGAGACGGCGCGCGAGGTCGCAGAGACGCTCGAACGGAAGGCGATCGGGAACGCAGGCGGTCGCGAGGGCAGCTACCGGTTCCTGACGACGGGCGACCCGGCCTCGTTCGCGGAGACGGGCAAGCGGTTCCTCCAGCTCCCGCTCGGGCGGGTGGAGCGCGTGACCATCGCCCAGGCTGCCCCGGCGGCCGCTTAACGGCGCACCGAGGCGGAGGGCGAGATATATCTCGCCCTACGATGGCAATCACGCGACACGACGGCCGCCGACCCGACCAGCTCCGAGAGCTCGATCTCCAGCCCGACTTCCTCGAGCAGCCGCACGGCTCGATCCTCTACGCCCAGGGGCGGACGGTCGTGCTCTGCACCGCGACCGTCGAGCAGGAGGTGCCGCGCTGGCTCCGCGGCAAAGGGAAGGGCTGGATGACCGCCGAGTACTCGCTGCTGCCCGCCTCGACCGGCGAGCGCACGCAGCGCGCGGTGACGCGCGGCCGCCCCGACGGCCGGACGGTCGAGATCCAACGCCTGATCGGGCGCGCGATGCGAGCCGTGTGCGACTTCAAGGCGCTCGGTGAGCGGACGCTCTGGCTCGACTGCGACGTGCTCCAGGCCGACGGCGGCACCCGCTGCGCGGCGATCACGGGCTCGTACGTAGCCGCCCATCGAGCGCTCGACCGGTTCGGGCTGACGAAGGCCATGCCGTCCTCGGTGGCGGCGGTCTCGGTGGGTGTCGTGAACGGCGAGCCGGTGCTCGACCTCGACTACGTGGAGGACTCGGCCGCAGAGGTGGACATGAATGTCGTCCTCGCAGCCGACGGCCGGATCGTCGAGGTGCAGGCCGCGGCCGAGCGCGAGCCGTTCCCCCGCGAGACGTTCGAGCGGCTGCTCGATCTCGCCGCAGGTGGGATCGAGCAGCTCGGCGCAGCCCAGCGCGAGGCCTGCGCATCACCGTCGCTCCTGTGACGGAGCCTCCGCGACTCGTCCTCGCCTCGGGAAACGCGCACAAGCTCGCCGAGCTGCGACGCGCGCTTCCGGACGTCCGGCTCGAGCTCCTCGGCGGCGACGAGGAGCCCGTCGAGAACGGCGACGACTACGAGGCGAACGCCCGGATCAAGGCGCGCTTCGCTCGCTCGCGGATCGCGCAAGACGCCTGGGCGCTCGGCGAGGACTCGGGGATCGAGGCCGCCGCGCTCGACGGCCAACCCGGGGTCCGCACCGCCCGCTGGGCAGCGGGCGATCCAGTGGGGCGGATGCTGGCCGCCCTCGCGGATGTGGACGACCGTCGGGCACGGTATGTCTCCGTCCTGGTCGCGGTCGGGCCTGGCCGCGAGGAGCTCGTCGCGCGCGGCGAGGTCGGCGGCACGATCGCCCGAAGAGCCGCCGGAGACGAGGGCTTCGGCTTCGACCCGGTCTTCGTGCCGGAGGGCGAGACCCGCACGGTGGCCGAGTTGGGTGACGAGTGGAAGCGGGTCGAGTCCCACCGGGCGCGCGCCGCCGCCGAGCTCGACCGGATGCTCGCGGAAGCGAGGACTGTCGGAGGTTCGGGCCGGACAGGTCCGGCCCCTACGACGACGGGGTGACCGCCGTGACCTCTCGCGCGCTCTTGGGCTGCACCGCGCGGCCGCTCACCTCGTAGGCAAGGACGTAGTTCAGTGCCGCGCCGAAGACGATCATGATCCCCATCACGTAGAGCGAGACGAGCAGCAGGAACGTCGTCCCGAGGGCCTGGAGCGCGACGATCTCCGAGGTGAGGAAGACGAAGAGCGGCAGCAGCTGGATGGTCGCGGCCATCGCGACCGAGACGAGGATCGCGCCGGGGAGCACCTCCCGGTAGGTGAGCCGGGCGTTGGGCAGCCGATGGTAGGACGACAGGAGGAAGAGGAAGAGCGCCGCGCCCGACAGGCTGACGGTCAGCGCGAGAGCGACCCACTGATTCGAGATGACGTCGGTCGCGTAGCGACGCAGGAGGTCGTAGCCGAACGTCCCGATCGTGAGACCGGTGAAGAGGGCGACGAGCGCGACGCTCATATAGCCGGCGGCGAGCACCTTGCCCCGCAGGAAAGGGCGGTTCGGGCGGCCGTACATGATGTTGAACGCCGACTCGAGCGCGGAGAAGAGCGAGACCGAGCTCCAGAGCAGAGCCCCGGCGCCGATCAACGAGAGCGTCGCGGCGTTCTCCTGCACCGTGTTCACGATGTCGACGATCGACTCGACGGACTGCTCGGGGAACACGTCCTCGAGGTATTCGACGAGCGCGCTCGACGAGTCAGCCTGGTCGAGGAAGCCGAGGATCGAGAGCGCGAGGAAGACGAGCGGCACGAAGGACATCAGCGCGAAGTACGCGACCATCGCCGCGAGGTGGGTGCCCCGCTCGTTGAAGAACCGCGCGAATGTCGCTCGGATGGCTCGCATGTGCTCCGCAGTTTGCCTCTAAGCTCGGCCACGGCATGGAGGCGTCTGCCGCTCTCGCGGAGCTCGTCGAGCTCTCGACGCAGGTCGTCGAGGCGATAATCGTAGCCTCTGACGGCTCTACCGAGCCGGCAGGCACCGTACAGGCGGCACACGCGGCCGGTGACGAGCGCGCCCGAGCACTCGCGGCGGCCGGCGCCGACCTGCTCGAGGCGGCCGCGGGGATCCGCGCCGCAGGCGGTCGCATCGAGCGAGTGCACGTCGATCTCAAACGCGGCTCACTCGTCGTCTGCTCGGACGGCGAGCGCTCGATCGTGGCGACGACGATCGCCGAGCCCACCGCCGGCCTCGTCGCCTACGACCTCCGCGCCGCGCTGCGTCGCCTGCGAGAGGAGGCCGCATGAAGCTCGTCGTGCTCGCGCTCGCCGCGTGGGGTCTCTGGATCGCACTCCGCCGCGGTCGCCCCGACCCGCTCCGGGTCGTCGTCGCGTGGGCGGACGGCTCGGAGGTCGAGCTCGCGAGCGGCCCGGAACGCGAGCGCCTCGTCGCCGTCGCCGAGCGGGCGCTTCCATGACGGTCGTCGACGAGCTCGGCCACCGGCTGCTCGAGGTCGCGCTCCTCGAGGGGGACTTCACGCTCCGGTCGGGGAAGCGGTCGCGCTGGTACCTCGACAAGTACCGCTTCGAGACCGAGCCGGAGCTCCTCCGCGAGCTCGGGACGCGTCTCGCCGTGGCGACGGCGGAGGCAGAGCGCGACGCCGTCAGGCTTGCGTGCCCTGTGCTCGGAGCGGTCGTGTTGACCGCTTCCGCGTCGATGGCGTCCGGGCTGCCCTTCATCATCGTGCGCGATGAAGCCAAGGGATACGGCACGGGGAATCGGATCGAGGGCACCTTCTCGCCCGGCGATCTCGTGTGCCTCGTCGAGGACGTCGTCACGTCCGGTGGCGCGCTCGGCGAGACGGTGGAGGCCGTTCGCTCCGCCGGTCTCGTCGTCCGGCACGCCGTGTGCGTCGTCGACCGGGAGGAAGGCGGTGCCGACGCGCTCGCGCGTGTCGGCGTGCGTCTCGCCTCGCTCTACCGCGCGGCCGAGCTGCTCGCGACGCGCGAGGAAGGAGTGACACCGCATCGTTGAGCGGAATCCGCCCGGGCGCTAGGCTCGGGCGTCAGAAATCGACAAGGAGGAAGGCACAGTGACCAAACAGGAGTTCGTGGACGCCGTGGCCGACAAGGCCGGCATGACGAAGCGCGACGCCGGGACGGCGGTCGACGCGGCGCTCGAGGTCATCCAGCGCACCCTGGTGAACGGCGACTCGATCACATTCACCGGGTTCGGCAAGTTCCACGTCACCCGGCGCGCCGCCCGCCAGGGCGTGAACCCGCGTACCGGAGAGCCTGTCCAGATCTCTGCGGCGAACGTCCCGAAGTTCGCAGCCGGCTCACAGCTCAAGAAAGCAGTCAACTAGTCGGGCGCGACGTCAGCCCTACGGGCTGACGTCCCACCAGGACCCGGAGGGTCGCCGTGTGGCGGCCCTCCGTCCTTTTCGAGCAAGAAGCTCGCCACCCGGAGA
>JACDBY010000331.1 GCA_013694685.1 Actinomycetota bacterium | reverse complement strand
GCTTCGCCGTGCTCGCCGCGGCGGCGTCTGTGCTGGCGGCGTTCGCGCTCGTCCTCCGCGGCCAGGCCAGCAACGACGCGCGACTCGCGAAGGCCCGGGAGCTCGCCGCGTCGGCGGAGGCGAACCTCGAGGTCGACCCCGAGCTGAGCATCCTGCTGGCGATCGAGTCGGCGGAGACGACGCGCAGGCACGACGGCACCGTGCTGCGGGAGACCGAGCAGGCCCTGCACGACGCGCTCGCCGCGTCGCGCGTGCTGACGGCAGTCCCGGGCGTCGGCCGGACGAAGGGAATCGGGCACGTGGCCGAGCTCGCGCCCGACGGCGCGAGCTTCGTCGCGGCCGATGTCAAAGGTCGCACGGCGAGCCTCCGCGATGCCGGCACCGGAGAGCGACTCGCGACGCTCGAGGGCCACACCGGTGACGTCCTCGCCGTCGGGTACAGCCCGAAGGGCGACGTCGTCGCGACCGGAGCCGCAGACGGCACCGCACGCCTGTGGAGCGCCGAGACGGGCGAGCTCCTGCAGACGCTGCGGGCACACGACGGCGCCGTGCTGGCGACGAAGTTCGATGCCGACGGCGGTCGACTCGCCACGCTCGGCACCGACCGGGCGGTGCGGGTCTGGGACGTGCAAAGCGGCCGCGAGCTGCAGGCGTTCGTCGGCGTGCACCGCAGAACGGACCCGGAGTCGGCATGGGCTGAGGGAGTCGCGTTCGTCGGCCACGACCGGATCGCGATCTCCCCGTGGGCCACCGGCAACCCTTTGTCCCCGGTGGTCGCGCGGATCTTCGATCTGTCCTCCGGAGCCGAGGTCGGCGTCGTCGAGCACCCGAGCGGGAACACCGGGGCGAGAGAGATCGCCGTCAGCGCCGACGGCACGCTGCTTGCCGCCAGTCACGGTGCAATCAATCCGGAGCTCCACCTCTACCGGCTGCCGGGCGGCGAGCTGCTCGACGTCGTCGAGGCGCACACGGGCGGTGTCATGGACATCGAGTTCAGCCGCGACGGCAGCGTCCTCGCAACCTCAGGCATCGACGGAGCGGCGAGGGTGTGGGAGATCAGGAACGGCAAGCTCCGCGAGCTCCTCGCGCTGCGGGGCAACCCGAACCCGGTGATGAGCGTGTCCTTCTCCGGGGACGCGACGAGGCTCGTGACGGTCGGCCAGATCTCGCAGGAGGCGCGGGCTTGGGACGTCTCAGCGGCGGGGCTCGGAGAGGTCTTGACGCTGCCCGGGCCGGAGTCGGGGCCGGTCCCTCCGGCCATCGCGTTCACGCCCGACGGCCGCCGGCTCGTCGCGAGCTCCGGCCCGGCGGGAACGATCCGTGTCTGGAACGCCGAAACCGGAGCTGAGCTCCTCGTCATCGACGGACAGGCCCGCGCGGACGCGCCCGCGCACGGCGTCATCGGCATCGACGTGAGCCCCAACGGCTCGCGCATCGCGACGGCGGGCGCCGACGGGAGCGCGCGGGTCTACGACGCGGAGAGCGGCGAGGAGCTACTCGTCGTGCGCGGACGACACTGCGGCGGCGAGGTCGGCTGCGCGGTCAACCGGGCTGTCTTCAGCCCGGACGGGACGAAGATCGCCACCACCGGATCCGACGCGACCGTACGGATCATGGCGGCGGACACCGGTCGCGAGCTCGGGGTGCTCCGCGGTGACGGGCCCGTCGGCTCGGGCACGTACTCGGTCGAGTGGAGCGCGGACGGGAAGCGCCTGCTCGCGTTCGGCAAGAGTGGGGCGCGCGTCTGGGACGTTGACAGCGGGCGACCGCTCGTGCGCACGCAGAACTCGCCGGGCCCGGGCGTCGCGGCCGCGTGGAGCCCCGACGGGAAGCAGATCCTGACGGAGGGAGGCGTCGGCCCGCTGGTGTGGGACGCCGCGACCGGGAGGATGGTGCGGACGGTCGCGGCCGGCGCGCCCATCGAGAACATCGCGTTCAGCCGCGACGGCACGCGCCTGGCGCTCACGACCGTCGACCCAAGCATGAGCACGAGAGTCTGGGACTGGCCCGGCGACGTCGAGCTGCTGAAGCTCACCGACGGCGCGAAGCGGGCCACCTTCAGCCCCGACGGCAAGCTCCTCGCCGGCGTCCGTAGCGAGCCCACGCCGTACGTTCGCCTGTGGGCGCTCGACGTCGACCGCCTGCTCGAGATCGCTCGCGGGCGCGTCACGCGCTCGCTCACCGACGCGGAATGCCGCCGGTACCTCCAGAGCCCTTGCCCGTAAGGCGGACACGGCGGCGTTCGAGGCGGTCGACACCTCGCGGGATGCGACGCTGACGTACTCCGGTCCGGCGTGTTCGACCACGTCGGTGGGCGGTGTGTCTTCCCATGGCTCGGAGCGTCGGCACGATCGTCCAGGGGGACCGGTGTTGACC
>JACDBY010000311.1 GCA_013694685.1 Actinomycetota bacterium | reverse complement strand
CAGCTCTCGATGACCGGCCTGATCGTCGCGCTCGACGCCTACGGCCCCGTCACCGACAACGCGGGCGGGATCGCCGAGATGGCCGACATGCCGGAATCGGTGCGCAGCGTGACCGATCCGCTCGACGCGGTCGGCAACACGACGAAGGCTGTCACGAAGGGCTACGCGATCGGCTCGGCCGGTCTCGCGGCGCTGATCCTCTTCGACGAGTACGTCCGCGGGCTCGCCGATGAGGGGCTCGCAGTCGAGTTCAGCCTCGAGGACCCGTGGGTGATCGCGGGGCTCTTCGTCGGCGGGATGATGCCGTTCCTCTTCGCCTCGATGGCGATGACGGCAGTCGGCCGCGTCGGCGGCGAGGTGGTCGAGGAGGTCAGGCGCCAGTTCCGGGAGGATCCGGGCATCATGGCCGGCACCTCGCGCCCCGACTACGCGACCTCGATCTCGATCGTCACCGGATCGGCGCTCAAGAGCATGATGCTTCCGGCGCTGATCCCCATCGCGATCCCGATCGTGGTCGGGATCATCAAGCCGGAGATGCTGGGCGGCCTCCTGATCGGGACGATCGTCACGGGTCTCTTCCTCGCCATCGCAATGACCTCGGGCGGCGGCGCCTGGGACAACGCCAAGAAGCTGATCGAGGACGGTCTCTACGGCGGCAAGGGCTCGGAGGCCCACGCCGCGGGCGTCACGGGCGACACGGTGGGCGATCCGTACAAGGACACCGCCGGCCCGGCAATCAACCCGATGATCAAGATCGCGAACATCGTCGCGATCCTGCTGATCCCGGTCATCGCCTCGATCCACGGCTGACGGGCCTGCTTCCCGGGCCGGCTGACCCCGGCCCGGGAAGCGCCTATCCGCCCGGCTCGAAGCGGTAGCCCATCCGCGGCTCGGTGCGTAAGTACTGGGGCCGGCCGGGTCAGGCTCGAGCTTCCGCCTGATCTGTGCCAGGTAGACGCGCAGGTCCGGTGCGCCGGCCGATCTTGACGCCCCCTTAGCGCGGGCGGCGTCTCCGCCGGAAGGCCAACCGCTCGACCGCCGGCGTCGCGACTCCCGCGACGACGATCATCGAGACGTTGACCTCCTCGACGAGCGCCGCCGGAACGACGAGGCGGAGGCCGGTCACGTCGCGAGTGTAGACCCGGCGACCCACACCTCGCCGCCCGTCGCAGACGTAGACTCGCGCGCGTGCCGGGCAGCCGTCGGCGGCGGGAGATCGAGCTCGAGCGGGTGCTGGGGACGCCCGCGCTCTTCGCCACCGCGTACGGCAACGTCGGCTCCTCGATCTACTATGCGCTCGGGCTCACGGCTGTCTTCGCGCTCGGGCTGACGCCGCTCGTCTTCGTCGTCGCGGGGGTCGTCTTCGCGCTCACGGCCGCGACGTACGCGGAGGGCACCGCGCGCTACCCGGAGGCAGGCGGCTCGGCGAGCTTCGCCCGGCATGCCTTCGACGAGAGGGTCAGCTTCGTCGCCGGCTGGGCGCAGCTCCTCGTCTACGTCGTCACGATCTCCGTCTCGGCGTTCTTCGTGCCGCACTACCTCTCGATCTTCTGGGAGCCGCTCAACACGAACCCATGGGACATCGTCGTCGGCGCGGTCGTGATCGTCGTCCTCGTCGGGCTCAACGTCGTCGGGGTGACCGAGGCGGCAAAGCTCTCGATCGGGCTCGCGGTGCTCGACTTCGCGACCCAGGTGCTCCTCGTCCTCCTCGGCTTCGTGCTCGTCCTGAGCCCGGAGACGCTCACCTCGAACGTCCGTTTCGGCGAGGCGCCGACGTGGTCGAATCTCGCGATCGCGGTCCCGATCGCGATGCTCGCCTATACAGGTGTCGAGACGGTGTCGAACCTGGCCGAGGAGGCGCGCGACCCCGTTCGGACCGTGCCGGCTGCCTACAAGCTCGTGGCGCTCGCCGTCTTCGCGATCTACTTCACCCTGCCGGCGATCGCGCTCTCCGCGTTGCCCGTGAAGCTCGTCGACGGCGAGTACACGACCCTCCTCGCCCTGCCGCCGGAGGAGGGCGGCTATGCGAACGACCCGATTCTCGGCCTCGTCGAGAACATCGGCCTCGACGGACTGCTGCTCGACGGACTCGAGGTCTACGTCGGCGTGCTCGCCGCGACGATCCTCGTGATCGCGACCAACGCCGGCGTGATCGGCGCCTCGCGGATCACCTACGCGATGGCGACCTACCGCCAGCTCCCGGAGATCTTCCGGCGACTCCACCCCCGGCTGAAGACGCCGGTGCTCTCGCTCGTGGTCTTCGCCGGAGTGGGACCCATCGTGATCCTCCTGCCCGGTGACGTGAACTTCGTCGGGACGCTCTACTCGCTCGGCGCGACGCTCTCCTTCACCGTCGCCCACGCCGCTCT
>JACDBY010000296.1 GCA_013694685.1 Actinomycetota bacterium | reverse complement strand
GGCGCCGATCGCCGATATTCCGGCGATCGGCACGCGGATGCCGCCGCAGTCGCCGCCGGTCCCAGCTGCCGATCTGGCGACGGTGCGCGACTGGATCCTCGGCGGCGCCAAGGACGCGAACGGCGAGACCGGCGGCCCGAAGGTCACGACGCCCGGCTCGCCGCCGACCGGGTTGCGCGACGCGGAGCTCGCGACCGATCGGCGCGGCAGCGGGACGATCACGGGCTCCGTCGTCGGGGAGGATCGAGAGCCGCTCGCGGGTGCCTTCGTGACGCTGCTGCTGGCGGGAGAGGAGCTCGAGGGCGGCGAGGAGCATTACCGCGTCGCCGAGACCGATGCCGAGGGTCGCTTCACACTGAGCGACGCACCGAGCGGCCGCTTCCTGCTCAAGGCCTACGCCCCCAACGCGATCTACGTCTCGCGCATCGTGGCGCTCGACGAGGGCGAGACGGAGGAGATCGAGTTCGGGCTCCCGAGCCGCGTCGTCCCGAATCCGACGATCTCCGCCCCGCGGGTCGAGGGGCTGGAGCTCTCGCTGGACGTGCGCGGCACGAACCTCGACGGCAACTACACGCTGGCCGTCAACCCGGATGCCGGTGTCACGGTCGAGCTCCACTCGGTCGACAACGCACCAGGGCGCTGGCGGGCGACCATCCCGAAACCGCTTCCGGGCCGCTGGGTCTTCATGGCCGTCGACGAGCAGTGCAATATCTCACGCTTTCTCACCGCCGCTCGGTGATCGCCGCGCTCGCGGGCGCCGGCGCCGTGCTCGTCGTCACGGCGTTGCTCGTGCGAGCCGGCGACGGCGCGGCGATACCCCGGTTCTCGCGCGACGTGCAGCCGATCTTCGACAGGAATTGCATCGCCTGTCATCCCGTCTCGTACCCCTACCTCGACCTCAGACGCGGGCGGTCGTACCGTGAGCTGTATCGCGTCTCGGCCGCGACCAGGCCGGCCTTCGAGCGGGTCGTGCCGGGCCGCCCGGAGCTCTCCTACCTCCTCGTCCACCCACCCGATCCGTCGACGAGCGAGCTGCTCACGCCGGCCGACCGGCAGGTGATCGCCGCCTGGATCCGAGCGGGCGCCCGCGATGACTGAGACCGTCCTCGTCGTCGCGAAGGCGCCTGTCGCGGGCAGGTCGAAGACGCGGCTCGTGCCGCCACTGTCCCCGGAGCAGGCGGCCGCCCTGCAGGAGGCGCTGCTCCTCGACACGCTCGCCGCCTGCCGCGCTGCCAGCGACGACGTTCGGCTTCTCTGCGAGGCGGACGACGCTACCGCGCTCGCAGCGCTCACGCCGGACGTTCCGCTCGTCCTGCAGCGGGGGCGGGGGCTTGCCGAGGCGCTCGAGCTCGGTCTCGTGGATCACGTCGGAGACGGGCCGTGCGCCATCGTCGCCTCCGACATTCCGGGTGTGCCCGCAGGCTCTCTCGAGCGTGCGTTCGCCGACCTGGCGGCCGGAGCCGATCTTGTGCTCGGGCCGGCCCACGACGGGGGCTACTGGCTCATCGCCGCGCGCGAGCCGCAGAGCGCACCGTTTCGCGAGATTCCTTGGTCGACGCCGGCGGTGGCCGCCGTGACGCGCACGCGCTGCGCCGAGGCAGGGCTCCGGCTCGTCGAGCTGGAGCCCTGGCGCGACGTCGACACGCTCGTCGACCTGGCGGCGCTCGCGGCAGACGTGGACGGGCTCGACGCGCCGCGGTCCGTGTCGCTGCTCGGCTCGCTCGAGGGCGTCGTCCCTCGCGAGGGCACGATCGAGCTGCGCTCGAGCGAGCTGCTCGCCGGATCGCCGTGGCGGGCGATCCTGCGCGACACACTGCGGCTGAACGGACGCGACGTCGAGTACTCCTACCTCGGCGTCCCCCGGGCGGTCTTCGTCGCCGCGCTGACAGACGACGACGAGCTGCTCCTCGTGCGGCAGTACCGCCATCCCGTGCGCGACTGGACGCTCGAGGTGCCGGCCGGCTCGTGCGCCGACGGCGAGACCCCGCTCGCAACTGCACGTCGTGAGCTCCGGGAGGAGGCGGGGGCGACGGCAGCCGAGTGGGTGCATCTTTCGACCTTCTTCTCGTCGAGCGCCCACCTCAGCCTTCGCTCAGACGCGTTTCTCGCGCTGGGAGCGACGGTCAGCGATCCGGACCCGGATGAAGGTGAGAACCTGACGCTCGTTCGCATGCCCCGAGCAGAGGCGATCGAGCGGGCCCGCGCGGGCGGCTTCACGGAGGGTCAGACGGCACTCACGATCCTGCTCGCAGCGGAGCACCTGACAAGGAGAGACGAGAGGAGCACTCGATGAGCAAGGCAGTCGTCAACCTCACCGCCGGCCCGGAGGATCCCGAGGCGGCGACGATCGCCTACCTCGTCGCGACGGCCGGTCAGGCCAATGGGCGCGAGGTCCTGATCTTCGCCACGAAGGAGGCGGTGCTCCTCGGCATGACCGGCGGTCCCGAGACCGTCGCGGCCGAGGGTCGTCCCGCGCTCGCCGAGCTTGCGACGCCGTTCGCCGCGGCCGGCGGCACGGTTTACCAGTGTCCGGTCTGCTTCACGAGCCGCGGGCTCGACGAGGCCGCGCTGCTTCCGAACGCGCGGGTCGCCGGCGGCGCCGCCCTCTGGGAGTGGATCGGCGCCGACGACGTCCCCGTCTTCTCGTACTGAATGTGGGCTACCCCGTCTTCCGCACCTGACCGCGGATCTCGCCGGCCGCGTTCTTCGCCGTGTGGACGTTGACGTAGGCGCTGCCCGCCTTCATCGCCGCGAGCACGGTCTTGGAGACCGGCACGGTCGCCGTGCGGCCCGACGTGCACGGCCCGCAGAGCGCGCGGACGACGGGGCCAGTCTTCCCGACCTTGCCCTTGTGGATGTGAGCCGCCATCGCTCGACCGGTGAGGTTGCGGAAGGTCAGCTTGTACTTCCC
The DNA here is from genome assembly GCA_013694685.1 of Actinomycetota bacterium. GTDB lineage: Bacteria > Actinomycetota > Thermoleophilia > Gaiellales > Gaiellaceae > Gaiella. The sequence continues at coordinate 468 of JACDBY010000296.1, read as the reverse complement.
CGAGTAGGCGGCGCCCTTCTCCGTGACCGTGACGGTGAACGTCCCCGTCGCTCCCGGCTTGACGCCCTTCGGCTTGGGAACCTCCTGACCGGTCCCCAGCGTCGTCGCCCACTTCGTCGGCTTGGCCGTCTCGGTCGTGCTCTCGCTCGTCGTTTCGCTCGTGCCCGCCAGGCCGCCGGTCGACGACCCCGACGAGGCGAGCCCCGCTACCGCGAAGCCCATCGCGACGACCGCCACGGTGCCGACGAGTACCAGGAGTGCCTTGCGCATGGCGGATCCTCTCACTCGGGGGTTCGAGCGATTCTCGCGCACGCTCGGGCGACTCGCTCTTAAGGCTCCCTTACATCGGCTAGCCACCGCCTCGATCGCCCTGCGACCCTGCTCGGAGGGCCTCGGAGACGTCTCGAAGGTCGCCGAAGGGCTCGTAGTCGACGCCGCGCCCGTCCAGCCAGACGGCGAGCCCGTCGC
>JACDBY010000197.1 GCA_013694685.1 Actinomycetota bacterium | reverse complement strand
TTCGATCGAGCCGACGGCGAGGATCGCGACCTGCGGCGGATTGAGTACGGCGATGAACTGCTCGATGCCATACATGCCGAGGTTCGAGATCGTGAAGGTGCCCTCTTCGAGATCGGTGATCCTGAGCTTGCCCTCGCGCGCTCGGGAGACGAGGTCCGCGCGGACTGCGGCGATCTCGAGCACTGACTTGCGATCGGCCGCTCGGATGACCGGGACGACCAGGCCGTTCGGAGTCGCGACGGCGATGCCGACGTTCGCGCGCTGGTAGCGATGGATAGCGCCGTCGACGAAGAGCGCGTTCACCGGCGGGTGGCGCTGCAGCGCAGAGGCGACAAGGCGCGTGAGGACGTCGTTCACCGTCGGCTTCGTCTCGCCTTCGCGCAGGAGCTCGACCATACGCTCGCGGGTCGTGGCGAGCTCTGAGGCGTCCGCCGTCACCGAGAGTTGGAAGACCGGCGCCTGCCACGCCTCGGTCAGGCGGCGCGCGATCGTCCCGCGGATCGACGTGAGCTCGACGATCTCGATCTCGCCTTCGGCTTCGGGCGCCGGGCTCGGGGCGGCGTAGGCTGCAGGCGCGGCGCCGTCTCCGGCCTTCTCCACGTCTTCCGCGATGACCCTGCCCTCGGGGCCGGTGCCGGCGAGCGCGGCGAGATCGAGCCCGCGCTCGCGGGCGATCCGCCGAGCCAGCGGGCTCGCCTTGATCCGCTCGCCCTCGGCACGCGGGGAGGGAGCCGAAGCGGCTGCTTCCTTGCCTTGTAACAGTCTGTTACTTGGGGTTTCCGCCTCGGGTCGCGCTTCGGCGGCGGGTGCGGCCTCGGTCGGCACGGACTCCCCTTGTGACACTGTGTCACTAGGCGGCTCGGTCTTCGCCTGCGGTTCGCTGTCTTCTTCCTCGTCGCCCTCTGCCTTCTCTACGGCGGGAGGCGCCGCTGCCGGGGCGTCGCCGTTTTCGCCGCCCTGGGCGCCGGCCAGGAGCTCGGACACGTCCTCGTCGGCAGCGCCGATCACCGCGACCGTGGTCCCCACGCTTGCCTCGCCCTCGGAGACGACGATCTTGAGCAGGACGCCCGCCGCATCCGCCTCGACCTCCTGCGTCACCTTGTCCGTGTCGAGCTCGAAGAGCGGCTCGCCCTTGGCGATCTCGTCGCCTTCGGACTTGAGCCAGCGAACGATCGTGCCCATCTCCATGCCCTGCCCGAGACGCGGGAGCTTGATCTCGGTCGCCATGGCTCCGCCTGCCTCAGGCCCTCGCGACCGTGCGCTTGATCGCGTCGAGCACGTCCTCGACCTGCGGGACGACGTGCTGCTCCATCACGGGCGCGAACGGGAGCGGCGCGAACTTCGAGCCAACGCGCTCGATGGGGGCATCGAGCCAGTCGAACGCCGCATGCTGGATCACCGCCGCGAGCTCGGCGCCGAACCCCCCGCGGACGACGGCCTCGTGCGCGGTCACGCAGCGGTTGGTCTTCTTCACAGACGCGATGATCGTCTTCTCGTCGAGTGGAAGCAGCGTGCGCGGGTCGACGACCTCGACCGAGATGCCGTCCTTCTCCGCCTCCTCGGCGGCCTGGAGCGCGTCATGGACGAGCCGCCCGGTCGCTACGACGGTCACATCCGTCCCTTCGCGATGGATGCGAGCTTTCCCGAGCGGAATCGGCTCGAGCTCGTCCGGCACCTCGCCCTTCAGGGGATACAGCGTGCGGTGCTCGAAGAAGACAACCGGGTTGTCGTCGTAGATCGCCGACCAGAGGAGGCCACGGACATCCTCGGGGGTCGAAGCGAAGACGACCTTGAGACCGGGCACGTGCACGAACCACGCCTCGAGCTGCTGCGCGTGCTGCGCCCCGGGAGACCAGCCCGCCCCACCCTGGGTACGAATCGTCAGCGGCACCTTCACCTGGCCGCCCGACATCGTCCGGTGCTTCGCCGCCTGGTTGACGAGCTGCTCCATGGACAGCGTGAGGAAGTCCTCGTACATGATCTCGACCACCGGTCGCATGCCCTGGATCGCGGCGCCGATGCCGCTGCCGACGATCGCCATCTCCGAGATCGGAGTGTTGC
>JACDBY010000254.1 GCA_013694685.1 Actinomycetota bacterium | reverse complement strand
GGCCCGAGTTGATGAGCAGGTCGCCGTGGCGGATCTCGTCGCCCTCGTCGATCCTGCGGTCGGAGCTCGCACGCCGGAGGACGCTCTTCACGCGGGCGACGAGCTCGCGCGGATTGAACGGCTTCGTGAGGTAGTCGTCGGCGCCGACCTCGAGGCCGATGATCTTGTCCACGTCCTCGTCACGGGCCGTGAGCATGATGATCGGCACGTCCGAGTTCTTGCGAATGCGACGGCAGATCTCGATCCCGTCCATGTCCGGGAGGTTGAGGTCGAGGACGATCAGGGACGGCATCTCGGCGGCGACGGCGTTCAGCGCGCCGGCACCCGTCCCGACGGCACGCACCCCGTAGCCCGCGTTCTTGAGATACAGCGAGACGAAGGAGGCGATCGACTGCTCGTCCTCGATGACGAGCACGGAGTTCGGCTGGGTCACGGCGACACCGCTTTCGTCGCGGCCGCGGCCGGCGCGCCGTACTGGACGTGCTCGGCGGTCACCGGTAACGACACAACCTGGCTGTCGCCGATCGCGAAGGTGCCGGTCGACCCGGCGGCGTCGGGCGCGCCGTCGAGGGTCGCGAGCCCCTGCCCGCGTGCGGAGATCGAGAAGCCCTCTCCCTCCACCGTGATCTTGTAGCGGCCACCCGGCACGTAGAAGTTGATGTCCTTGCCGCGGGTCCAGACGGTGCGGCCGCGGGGGACGCCGTTGACGCGTGGGCTCCACTGATCGAGCGGCGTCAGGTCGACGATCTCCACCGAGCCGCGCTCGAGCCGCCCGATCACGATCCCACGACCCTTGAGGACGACCGTGCCGCGCCCGTCCTCGATCGAGAGCGAGCCGGTAGGTCTCGACGCCGACCAGGCTGCCGGGACGGCGAGGGCGGCAACGCAGGTGAGGATGAGCGCCAGGCGCATACGTGCCGGAAGTATCGGTACCGCCCGTGGGTTGAGGGTGAGACGCGCGTAAGGAAAGTGTAAGCAGTCGACCGGACGAGGGGTCGCCAGGCGCCGGTCGTCCCTGGCCGCAAGAATCATCGCATGAACGACCTCCTCGAGTTCGGAAAGCTCGTCCTCGTCGTCTCGAGCGGCCTCTCGCTCGCGATCGCGATCCGCGTCGTCGCCGGTCGCCTCGCGATCCCGACCGCGGGTCTCCTGCTCGTCGTCGCCGCGGTGGCGTCGGACCTCGTCGACCGTCTCGCGACGATCCTCTCGTTCGAGGACGTCCAGCGCATCGCGACACTCGCGCTCGTCGTGATCCTCTTCGAGGGCGGCTCGGAAATCGGGTTGCGGCGCTTCCGCCGTGCCGCCCTCCCGATCGTGACGCTCGGCGTGCTCGGGACGTTCGGCACGGCGGCGCTCGTCGCCGTCGCGGCTCATCTCGTCCTCGATCTCTCGTGGATCGTCTCCGGCCTGATCGGTGCGGCGCTCGCCCCGACCGATCCGGCCGTCACGTTCTCCGTCCTCGCGGGGAAGGACGTGCGGGGCCGCTCGGGCACCGTCCTGGAGGGCGAGTCGGGCTTCAACGACCCGGTCGGGATCGCACTCATGGTCGGCATGGTCGAGCTCGCGACGACCGACGGCGGGTCGTTCTCGATCGTTGTCTCCGAGTTCCTTCTCGAGATGGGTGTGGGCCTGATCGTCGGGCTCGCCGGGGCGCTCGTGCTCGTCTGGCTCCTGCGTCGCGCGCCGCTTCCGGACCGGACGCTCTATCCGATCGCGGTGATGCTCGCTGTTGGCGCGATCTACGGGGCCGCGGCGGTCGCGCACGGTTCCGGATTTCTCGCCGTGTTCGTCGCGGGGATCCTCGTCGGCGACCTCCACTATGCCGAGCGGTCGGTCGTTCGGAGCTTCAACTCGGCTCTTTCCGATCTCGGCGAGCTCGCGGCATTCGTCGCGCTCGGCCTGACGATCGACCTCGCCTTCATCGGCGACGAGGGTCTCTGGTGGCGCGGCCTCGTGCTGGCATTGCTGCTCGGCTTCGTCGTCCGACCGCTCGTCGTCGGAACGCTGCTCGTTCCCATGCGGCTCACCTGGGGTGAGCGCGGGTTCATCGTCTGGAGCGGTCTCAAGGGAGCGGTGCCGATCTTGCTCGCCTCGCTCGCGGTCGTCGGCGCAACCGACTACTCCGCGCAGATCTACGGGATCGTCTTCGTCGTCGTCCTCTTCTCCGTCGTCGTCCAGGGCTCGCTCGTGCCGACGGTCGCGACCCGTCTCGGTGTCCCGCTCGACGTGGAGGATCCGTAGGGGCCGGATCTGTCCGGCCCGATCTCAACCGGACCTGTCCGGCCCGATCTCAATACATGTAGAAGCCACGACCCGACTTGCGCC
>JACDBY010000248.1 GCA_013694685.1 Actinomycetota bacterium | reverse complement strand
GCGACGGTCTGCAGGCCGTGATCCGCGAGCACGTTCGGCTGGCGGCGCTCTTCGAGGAGTGGGTCCGCGAGGAGCCCGGCTGGGAGGTCTGCGCATCTCGACATTTTGCGCTCGTGTGCTTCCGGCGGGACGGGACGGACGAGGAGAACGCGGCGCTGCTCGAGCGCGTCAACGCCACCGGCGAGGCGTTCCTCTCGCACACGCGCCTCGACGATCGCTTCGTCCTCCGTCTCGCGGTCGGCAACGCGCGGACGACCGAGGACGACGTCCGTCACGCCTGGAACCTCCTCCGGCGAGACGCGCTGTGACCGGGACGAGGGCGAGATGTATCTCCCCCATGCACCGCCGAGTCCCGTGGGCTGCACCCCGCTCTGCTGACGGCCCGACGTCCTGTGCGGGCGGGGACTGCACCGCCGAGTCCCCGTCCGGGCTGCAACCCGCTCTGCTTGCGCGCTGTAGGGGCGAGATACATCTCGCCCTGACACACGATCGCGAGCGGCCGAACCGGTCACAGTGCCCGCAGCAGCTCGAGCACACCGGCGGGACCATCTACGACCAGATCGGCCGCCTCGACGAGCCCGGCAGGCGCCTCGCCCGAGTCGACCGCGACGCGAACGGCGACCTCGAGCCCGTCGAGGCCGGCGAACGCGTCGAGATCGGTCGTGTCGTCACCGGCGTAGAGCGCTCGCCGGAGACCGGCCCGGCCGACGAGTGCCCGCACCGCCGTCCCCTTGTCGGCGGCCACCGGCGGGCGGACCTCGAGCACCATTCGGCCCCAGCGCGGGACGAGTCCCTCGCGGACGGCGGCGTCCGCGACCCGGGTCAGGTACGCCCGGGCCGCCGCCTCGTCGTCGGCGCGGCGGAAGTGGAACGAGACGCTCAGCGCCTTCTCCTCGGCGGGCCAGTCGACGCCGCGGGCGAACGCGATCACACGCTCCGCCCAGCCCGCCGCCTCCGGCGCGAGCTCGAGACCGTGCTCGCCGACGAGCGACAGGCCGTCCATCGAGAGGAGCGCTTCGAGCTCCGCCCTCGGCCGCCCGCTCACGCAGCCCACGAGCGCGTATCGAGCGACGAGCGGCTCGAGCGTGGCGAGCGTCTCTTGTGGGACTCGCGCATCCTCAGGGCGCGCGACGATTGGGGCGAGGACGCCGTCGACATCGAGCAGGATCGCCGCCTGCCGCGGCTCGGCGGTGAGCCGGCCAATGAGATCGTCCGCCGCGGTCATGCGGGGCCAGGATACGACGGGTCGGGCGAGAACGGGTCGAGGTGATCCCCCGTCTCCTGCTCGTCGGGCTCGTCGCGGGTGTCTTCTCGACGCTCTTCGGGGTCGGTGGCGGGATCGTCGTCGTTCCGCTCCTCGTCGCCCTCCTCGCCTACCCGACGCACGTGGCTGCCGCAACCTCGCTGGGCGCGATCCTCGTCACCGCGACCGCGGGTGTCGTGCTCTATGCGATCCGCGACGAAGTGCGGCCGGCGTACGCGGCACTCGTCGGGCTGCCGGCCGTGGTCGGCGCGTTCGCGGGCGCGACCCTGCAGCAGCGACTATCGAACAGGAACCTCACGCTCGCCTTCGCCGGCTTGCTCGTGGTGGTCGGCGTCTGGTTGCTCGTCTCATGACGACGTGGACGATCGTCGCTGCGGTCGCGCTCGGGCTCACTACCGGCGTGCTCTCGGGGGTTTTCGGTGTCGGTGGTGGGATCCTCTTCGTCCCGACGCTCGTCGCGCTCGGCCTCGGGCAGGTCGAGGCGGGTGCGACCTCCCTCCTCGCGATCGTCCCCACGGCGGCCGTCGGCACCTGGCGCCAGCGGGCCCACGGCAATCTCCGGTTGCGGACGGCCCTCGTGATCGGCGCCGTCTCGGTCGTGGGAGCCGAGCTCGGGGTCCAGATCGCGATCAGGCTCGACGAGGCGCTCCTGCGCCGCGGCTTCGGCATCCTCCTCCTGCTCGTGGCCGTCCAGCTCGCGATCCGCGGCCTCCGAAGGCCGGCGCTACCCTGAGGCGTCGTGAGAGGGGTCTGCGCCACAGCCGTGCTCCTGCTCGCCGCGTCTGTCGCGGTGCTCGCCTCGGCGGCTCAGGGCGGCCCTGCGACGCCTCGGACGGGCGCCACGGCGCTCGTCGCCCAGGTGAGCGTCCCGGGGCAGGCGTCGGGTGGGACGGTGCAGCTGACCGGCCCGCCCGCCGGCACGAGCTCCGCCTCGTTCGCCTTCCCCGCGGACGGCTCCGTGCTGCGCATCGGTGCCTCCACCGCCTCCGTGACCGCGCAGCCGGGAACGTCGTCCTCGGCGGAGGGTTCCGTGCGCGCGCTCGGCGTGACCGTGCTCGGGGGCGAGATCGTCGCGTCGGCGGTGTCGGTCCGCGCCGGCGCGGCCGCGGGCCGTGCGGGCGCGACCGGGGATGTGGGTACCTCGACGATCACGGGCCTCGTCGCGCTCGGCCAGCCGG
>JACDBY010000245.1 GCA_013694685.1 Actinomycetota bacterium | reverse complement strand
AGTTCCGGTAGATCCAAGGCCCGATCCCGTCCGCGATCGGAATCACCGGCACGTCGCTCGCGAGCTTCCGCTGGAGCTTCTTGTAGATGTCTCCCCGCTTCTTCTGGTCGAGTTCGGCCACGGCCTGATCGAAGAGCCTGTCGACCTCGGCGTTGCAGTATCCCGACCCGTTCGTGAAGGGCGCCTTGACGTAGTTCGAGCACACGTAGATGCGCTTCCAGCCGACGTCCGGATCCGCTGGATGGGTGAAGTTCGTGTACCCCATGTCGAAGTCCTTGTCGATGTACAGCCGACGCACCCACGAGTTCATGTCCATCAGCCTGAGGTCGACAACGATGCCGACCTCGCCGAGGTGGGTCTTGATCAGCTCCGCCTGGCGAGCGAAGCCGGCGTCGTAGATCAGCGACGTGCGGAACCGGACTCCGTTCGAGCCGCGGCGCACGCCCGTCTCGTCGAGAAGGGCGTTCGCCCGCGCGACGTCGTGAGGGTACTGCTGCACCTTCGAGGTGTAAGCCCAGGAGATGAATCGTGTGAGTGGACTCTTCGCCGGTCGCAGCACCCCCGCGTAGGCCGTGCGCGCGATGAACTCGATGTCGAGCGCATAGGCCATTGCCCGTCGCACCCGCACGTCGTCGAACGGGCTCCTGCGGTTGTTCAGGATCAGCGGCACCACGCGGGCGGCGCCCTCGCGTCCCCGCTCGGTGACCGTGATGCCCGGGCGGTTCAGGAACCGGAGCGAGTCGGGGCCGCTCGGGAAGAGGTACAGATCGACCTCCCCCGTGTCGAACGCCTGCGCAGCCTGAGCCGACTGCATGTTCCGGAAGACGAGCCGGTCGAGGCGCGGCAGTCCCTCCTTGAAGTAGTTCGGGTTGCGAACGAGCACGACCCGGTCGCCCGGCGTGTACGACTCGAACCTGAAGGGGCCGGTGCCGACCGGCCGCAGGTTGACCGCATTCGTGAGAGGATCGGTGCCCTGGTAGAGATGCCGGGGCAGGATTGCGCCGTTGTCCTCGTCGAGCCAGGTCAGAAATGGCGCGTAGCGCTGCTTGAGGCGGAAGACGACCACATTCTTGCTTGGCGCGCTGATCCGTTCGACGACGTCCGCAAGCGTGCGGGTACGCGGGTGCAGCTTGAGCAGGATCTCGTCGTAGGTGAACTTGACATCGGCTGACGAGAATGGTCGGCCGTCGTGCCAGCGAACGTTCGGGACGAGCTGGAAGGTGTACGTCCTGCCGTCCTTCGAGACGGCCCACGAGCGCGCGAGATCCGGCGTCGGTGCGAAGTAGCGGTCCAGGCGGATCAGGCCGTTGAAGATCTGGCCGGTGACGGGATGCGCCTGCCCCGAGCTCGTGATCGCAGGGTTCAGGGGGCCGGGATCTCCGGTGGCGACCACGAGCGTCCCGCCGAACAGCGGCTTCGGGGACGTCGCGGTGTCCGCCGTGCCCGATCCTGCCGACAGGACCACCAATACGGAGAGGACGCCGGACGCGACGAGCTTTGGCAACGCAAGGCGCGGCAAGGGGAGACAATGTACGGCGGCTCTGTGCGGCTCTGTAAGTGCGCTGCGCACCTACCTGTCGGACAGCCGGGCCGGTTGAATTGCACGGTCGTGACCGAGAACGTCATCGAGGCTGAGGAGCTCAAGCGCATCGTCGAGTTCCACGGGCACATGTGCCCCGGGCTCGCGCTCGGGGTCCAGGCGGCGCGCCTCGCCCTGCGCGAGATCGGCGCTCACGCGCAGGACGAGGAGGTCGTCGCGACCGTCGAGACGGACATGTGCGCCGTCGATGCGATCCAGTTCCTGACGGGCTGCACCTTCGGCAAGGGCAACCTCATCCATCGCGACCTCGGCAAGAACGCGTACACCTTCTGGCGCCGCTCCGACGGGAAGGCGATCCGGATCTCGGGCAGGCCCGGCGTGCGCCGTCGCGACCCCGAGCACCAGAACCTTTTCGAGCGCCTGGCCGCCGGCGAGGCGACGCCAGCCGAGCGTGATCGGCTCTGGAAGTTGCACCACGAGCGATCCGCGGCGATCCTGGCCATGCAGCCCGATGAGCTCTTCACCGTCGTACCGGTCGACGACGCGCCTCCGCGCAAGGCGCGGGTTCACGTATCTGTGGAATGCGACAGTTGCCGGGAGGAGACCATGGAGACGCGCATCCGTCTGCTCCGGGGAAAGCGGCTCTGCCCGGACTGCTTCGACTGGGAGTTGGGCGCCGGCTAACCGCTCGAGCGCACGTGCCTGTCCTCGAGCGCGACGAACTCGCCGTAGCGACTCAGAAAGACGTCGAGCGTGGAGCGGGCGCGAGCGAGCGCCTTCGACCGCCGATGGAGCTCCTCCATTCCGGCCCGCGTGAGCTGGTAGATCCGTCTCTTCGGGCCTGCCTGCGATGGCTCCCACGCGGAGTACACGAGCCCGTCACGCTCGAGGGCGCGAAGTGCGCGATAGAGACCTCCGGGGTCGTCGCCGGCGAAGCCGAGCGGGCGCAGACGCTCCAGCAGCTCGTAGCCGTGGGCCGGCTGCTCGCGCAGGAGCAGGAGCAGGCAGGGGCGGAGGAAGCTCTTCGGAAGCGCCGGCGCCTCGATCTCAGTGCGCATGCTGCACTCGCTCCTCCAGGCAGCGGGCCGCCTCCTCGGGCGAGTCGTGACACCAGCAGTCGGCGTCGCACTCGCCATGCCCCGGGCGGGTGAGGTCGGCGAACTCCTCCGCGAAAGTGCGCTTGCCCGACTCGATCCCGAGCTCCGTCAAGCCAAAGTCCTCGCCCGCACGCTCGAGGTAGCCCTCGTCGACGAATCGCTCGAGATACGGGCCGAGCGTCGCCGCGGGCACGGCGAGAAAGCGTGCCAGCTCTGCCGCAGACGGTGTCTCGCCGAGGCCCTCCGAGCGCATCCAGTACATCGCCTGAAGCACCTCCTCGCGGACTCTCAGTGCGTCGAGCTCGCTCATCGAGCCCCTACGAACTCGCGAGCGAGTTTGCCGATCGCCTCGACCGCGGGCGACGTCGGGTCGAAATCGAGGGGTGCCAGGCCGGCGCGCTCAGCCGCCGAGAGCTGCTCGTCGAACGGGATCACGCCCGCGAGCCCGAGCTCGTGCTGGGACGCGAACTCCTTCACCGCGGCCAGATCCCGGTCATCTCGGATCTTGTTCGCGACGAGCGAGACGCGCTCGAGCCCGAGATCGTTCGCGAGCGCGGCCATTCGGCGCCCTGTCTCGAGTGACTTGAAGTACGGCTCGACGACCGCGAGCAGACCGTCGGCGTAGCGAGCAGTCCCCCGCGAGAGGTGCTCCGGCGATGCTTCCGTGTCGAGGATGCAGACGTCCTCGGCCGGGGCGGTCTCGATGACGCTACGCACGGTAGCGTGCATGCCGCACAGTCACCCGGTCCCCGCGTGCTGCGGGTGCGCCATGACGAGCAAGGTGACCCCGTCGGGACCCTGAACCGAGTGGGATGCGCAGATCTCCTCCAGGGTCTTCGTCAGCACCGCGCCGCCGGTCGAGCGGTCGAGCAGATCCCGCGGCAGCGTCGGCATCGCGCTCATCTGCTCGCGCGGGATCCCGAGGGTGAGGGCGAGGTTCGGGCTCGAGTCACCGTCGATCGCGAGGACCCGTCGGCCGTCGCGAGCCAGCAGTCGTGCCATCGTGCCGGAGATCGACGTCTTCCCCGAGCCACCTTTGCCTGCGACCGCGAGCTTCATCGGAGGGCAGTCTAATTCAGAACCACTCGACGCCAAGCCCGGTCACGAGCCGCCGCACCTCGCTGGCGGCCGGGTCGACCGCCCCCACCAGGTCCGGCGAGAGCCCCTGCCCAAGTCGCTCGGCGTCGACGACTTGGCAGCCGACGAGCCAGACACTCGCCGGAAGGATCTCGAGCGCGCGCGCGAACATCAGCGCCCGCTCCGGCGTCGCGTAGTGCACGTCTGCCAGGTCGTCGGGGCCGGCGACCTCGCGGATCTCGGGCGACTGCACAACCACGGTCCCGGGTTCGCGGCCGAGGTCGACGGCGTCCACGACGATTAGCGCGTCCGCAC
>JACDBY010000214.1 GCA_013694685.1 Actinomycetota bacterium | reverse complement strand
GGTTCCTCCTTCGTCCTGCGGGCGACGCCAAGCAAGCGCCGAAGAAGTCGATCACGAGCAACGAGATCCTCGCCCAGATCCAGGGACAGAGGTAGGCAGTTCGATGGAGCGCTCGATCCGCGCACTGATCGCCGTCGAGGGGCTCGACTCCTTCGACGTTCAGCGTGGGATGCCCGACGACCCGAGCTTTCAGCTGCTCGGTGTGACGGAGGGCGTCGACGACACCGTCCGGACCTTGCAGACGCGTGAGGTCGACGTGCTCCTCGTCGCCTGCGAGGGACGGGAGGACGACCGGTCGCTCCAGATCATCGACAGCGCGCATCGCACGGCGCCCGAGGTGCCGATCGTCGTCCTCGCCACCTCGTCGCCGAACGGGTTCCTCCGGCGTGCGTTCGAGGCGGGGGCGGCCGACATGGCGCTCTTCCCGCAGTCGAAGGAACAGCTGCGCTTTGCGATCAGCAAGGCGGTCGCCCGCCACCTCCGGACCGGGGAACGCTACGGCGAGCGCGGCGACGGCCGCCTGATCTGCGTGCTGGGGCCGAAGGGTGGCACCGGGAAGACCCTGACGGCGTGCAACCTTGCCGTGGCGCTCGCCCTGGCGAACCGGAGCGTGCTGATCATCGACCTCGATCTTCAGTTCGGCGATGTCGCGCTCTGTCTCGGGTTGCCGCCCGAGAAGACGATGTACGACCTCGCGATGTCGGGCGGGTCGCTCGACCAGGAGAAGCTCACCGACTACGTCATGAAGCACGACACCGGCGTCGAGGTGCTTCTGGCTCCGGCGCGACCCGACCAGGCGAGCGCGATCACGATCGAGCTCCTCCGCGACGTTCTTGTCGTCGCGCGGGCGAACTACGACTTCGTGGTCGCCGACACGCCACCGGGCTTCACGGCGGAGGTCATCTCCACGATCGACGCGAGCTCCGACCTCGTGATGGTCGGGACGCTCGACTCGCTCTCGCTCAAGAACACGAAGCTCGGGCTGGAGACGCTCCAGCTGATGGACTACGACGATTCGAAGATCCAGCTCGTCCTGAATCGCGCCGACACGCGGGTGGGCATCAGCCATCACGACGTCGTCACCGTGCTCGGCCGAGAGCCGAGGATCTTCATTCCGTCGGATCGCGAGATTCCCCGCGCGGTGAACGAAGGTGTGCCCGTGACGCTGTCACGACCCCAGTCGTATGCAGCCGCCTCGTTCCACGAGCTCGCAGCGCTCTTTACCGGCGACACACCGACGGACGAGCCGGTCGCCACCTCTCATTCGCCCGGCGGGCGCCTGCTCTCTCGCCTGAGGAGGAACTAGTCAATGGAGCTCCACGAGCGTCTCGTCACGAACAAGTCGACCGCCGCGCCACCGGTCAAGGAGCCGTTCGCCGACCTCAAGAACCAGATCCACATGCTCGTCATCGGCGAGCTCGGGCCGCAGCTGACGGGGCAGGCAATCGACTTCAATGCGCTCCGCGACCGGGTCATCGCGGACATCCGCAGACATCTTTCCGGCGAGACCGGGATAGCCCGCGACGACCGCGAGCGCCTTACGTCGGAGATCGCCGACGACATTCTCGGCTACGGCCCGCTCGAACGCCTCCTCTCCGACGACTCGATCACGGAGATCATGGTCAACGGCCCGAGCGAGATCTGGATCGAGCGCCAGGGCCGCCTCTACGAGACGACCGTGCGATTTTCGGACGACTCGCATCTGCGACGGATCATCAACCGGATGGTCGCGCAGATCGGGCGCCGGATCGACGAGTCCTCGCCGATGGTGGACGCCCGCCTGCCGGACGGCTCGCGTGTGAATGCGATCATCTCGCCGCTCTCGCTCTCCGGTCCCCTCCTCACGATCCGAAAGTTCTCGCGCAAGCGTCTCGGCCTGCAGGACATGGTCAACATCGGCTCGATCTCCGAGGAGGCGGTCGACTTCCTCCGCCGGTGCATCCAGGCGCAGCTCAACATTCTCATCTCCGGCGGCACGGGCTCCGGGAAGACAACGCTCCTCAATGCGCTCTCCTCGGCGATTCCGGACAACGAGCGGATCGTCACGATCGAGGACGCGGCGGAGCTCCAGCTCAACCAGCGTCACGTCCTCCGGCTGGAGGCGCGGCCGCCGAACATCGAGGGCGAGGGAGCAATCCCGATCCGCGACCTCGTCAGGAACTCCCTGCGGATGCGGCCCGACCGGATCATCGTCGGCGAGTGCCGTGGCCAGGAGGCGCTCGACATGCTTCAGGCCATGAACACCGGCCATGACGGCTCGCTCTCGACGGTGCATGCAAACGCTCCCCGGGACGCGTTGGCCAGGATCGAGACCATGGTGCTGATGGCCGGCTACGACCTCCCGATACGTGCGATTCGGCAGCAGGTCTCCTCGGCGCTCGACATGATCGTCCACATCGAGCGGATGGAGGACGGCTCGCGGCGTTGCACCGCGGTCACGGAGGTGCAACGGATGGAGTCGGACGTCATCACGCTGCAGGACATCTTCGAGTTCAAGGTCGAGTCGTTCGCGCCCGACGGGACGATCAACGGCAAGCTCATGCCCACCGGCCTGCGACCGATCTTCCTCGAGAAGTTCGCGAAGCGCGGCGTCGACCTGCCGGCGGGCCTCTTCTCGCACCGCCCCGTCCCCACGAACGTCGCGGATCTCCGGCGGTGAGGCTCGGACGCGCCACGTACGTCGCCGCGCTGCTGACGGCGGCGGTGGCGACGCTCGGCGTCTCGGCGGCCGGCGCCGCGCCGGACACCGGAGTGCAGATCGTCGAGGCGGGCACCGCCCTCTTCCCCGATCGCAGCTATGTCGTAACGCTCGACAGCCCACGCGAGGCCGCGCTTTCGACCGAGGACGTCAAGGTCACCGAGGACGGGACTCCCGTCAAGAACCTTGCGGTGCTCTCCTCGGCCTCGGCCGAGGGCATCGGCACCGTCCTGCTGATCGACTCGTCGAACAGCATGAAAGGCTCGATCGACAATGCGATGGTGGCTGCGCGAGCGTTTGCCGCGCGCAACCCCGGTCAACCGCTCTCCGTCGTCTTCTTCAACGCCAAGCCGACCGTTGCGCTGCCACTCACGACCGAGCGCGCGAGGGTCACGGCGATTCTGGCGAAGGCACCGAAGCTTGCGGAAGGGACGCGGATGTTCGACGCGCTCGTCGCAGCGGTCGCGCAGGTGCGCGGTTCGGCGCTCGGCGCGGCACGCATCGTCCTGCTCTCGGACGGCGACGACGTCGGCAGTGTCACGGCGCTCGATTCCGCCCTCGCCCAACTCGACGGAGAGCGGATCCGCGTCTTTACGGTCGGGATCGAGT
>JACDBY010000152.1 GCA_013694685.1 Actinomycetota bacterium | reverse complement strand
GGCGAGATCCATCTCGCCCGGCGCCGCCCGCAGACGGTGCCGAGGCATCACGAGGGCGAGATGGATCTCGCCCCTACAGCAGAGCGATCCTGCCGTCGGCAGGATCGCTCTGCTACCGTGCCGGGCGTTATCTAGAGCGTGGTCCGGTCGTGCGGTTCGAGCACCTTCCTGCCCGTTCGTGAGTCAAGGCAAGGAGGTGTTCAGCGATATGGCAACCGGAACCGTGAAGTGGTTCGATGACGCCAAGGGGTACGGATTCATCACCCCGGACGACGGCGGCAAGGATCTCTTCGTTCATTTCAGCGGCATCATGGGCGACGGCTTCAAGTCCCTCCCGGAGGGCGCGAAGGTCGAGTTCGTGGCCGAGCAGGGTCAGAAGGGCCCGCAGGCGACGAACGTCGTGCTCGCGGGCTGAGCTCGCTGCGTGGGGCGCGCCCTTGCGAGGGCGGGCCCCACGCGATACACATGCAGCTCGATGGCAGACGACGACAAGGTCGAGATGCAGGGCGAGGTGATCGAGGCGTTCCGTGGCGGCATGTACCGCATCGCCCTCGACAACGATCACGAGACGCTCGGCTACGTGTCGGGCAAGATGCGCCGCTACCGGATTCGCATCAACCCGGGCGACCGCGTGACAGTGGAGCTCTCCCCGTACGACCTCACGCGCGGCCGCATCACCTTCCGCCAGCGCTAGTGCCCTGGAATCGCAACGTTCCACCGGGGCACTTTCCGGTGGAACGTCGCGAGACACGGCACTAGGCTCTCGCCGTGCGCGAGGCGCCACCGATCCTCTGGCAACCCGACGCCGCTCGCATCGCCCGGGCGACCGTCACGCGCTACGCGGCGTGGCTCGCCGAGTACCGCGGCGTGCGCACGAACGGCTATCACGAGCTCTGGCAGTGGTCGGTCGGTGACCTCGAGGCGTTCTGGGGATCGATCTGGGACTTCTTCGAGGTCAAGGCGTCGTCCCCACCGGAGCGGGTTCTCGGCCGGCGCGCGCTGCCGGGCGCCGAGTGGTTCCCCGGTGCGCGCCTGAACTATGCGCAGCACGTGTTCCGCGACCGCCCGGCCGGAGACGTCGCCGTGCGTCATGCCTCAGAGCTCCGTCCGCTCCGCGAGACGACCTGGGATGCGCTGCGAGACGCGACCGGCCGCTTCGCCGCCGCACTTCGCGCGTCGGGGATCGGCCCCGGCGACCGCGTCGTCGCGTACCTGCCGAACATTCTCGAGGCCGTCGTGGCCTTTCATGCGTGCGCGAGCATCGGCGCCGTGTGGTCGAGCTGCTCGCCGGACTTTGGTGTCCGCAGCGTCGTCGACCGATTCGCCCAGATCGAGCCGCGGCTCCTGATCGCGATCGACGGGTACAGGTACGCCGGCCGCGACCACGATCGACTCGAGGTCGTTCGCGCGCTCCAGGAGGCGATGCCGGGGCTCGAGCGCACCGTCATCGTCCCGTACCTCACGCCCGAGCCGTCGCTCGAAGGGCTCTCGAGCGCGATCGCCTGGGATGCGTTCGTGGGAGTCGGTGACTCCCCCGCCCTCGAGTTCGCCCAGGTCCCGTTCGAGCATCCTCTCTGGGTGCTCTACAGCTCGGGTACGACCGGGCTCCCGAAGGCGATCGTGCACGGGCACGGGGGGATCCTGCTCGAGTCCCTCAAGAAGTTGCACCTCCACGTCGACCTGCAGGACGGAGATCGCCTCTTCTGGTTCACGACGACGGGCTGGATGATGTGGAACTTCCTCATCGGTGGTCTCCTGACCGACGGCTCGATCGTGTTGTACGACGGCAGCCCGGCGGCGCCGACCATGGAGGCGCTCTGGCAGCTAGCGGACGACGCCGGCGTCACCTGCTTCGGGACGTCGGCGAGCTACATCGCCGCGTGCGCGAAGAACGGGGTCGAGCCGCGGGCGGGTCGGAGCCTGGCGCGACTGCAGGCGGTCGGCTCGACCGGGTCGCCACTCTCCCCGGAAGGCTTCGACTGGGTGTACGAGCGGCTCGGCCCCGATCTCTGGCTCTTCTCGACTTCAGGCGGAACGGACGTATGCACAGCGTTCGTCGGCGGCGTACCGACGCTGCCTGTCTACCGCGGCGAGCTCCAGGCGCGCGCGCTCGGCGCGAAGGTCGAGGCGTGGTCCCCCGCCGGGACCTCACTCGTCGGCGAAGTCGGTGAGCTCGTGCTCACCGAGCCGATGCCGTCGATGCCGGTCTGCTTTTGGGGCGACGAGGACGGCTCCCGGTACCGGGCGAGCTACTTCGACGTCTTCCCCGGTATCTGGCGCCACGGGGACTGGATCGAGCTCACCGAACGCGGCACGGCGATCATCACGGGCCGCTCCGACGCGACGATCAACCGCGGAGGGATCCGGATGGGAACGGCCGAGATCTACCGCGCCGTCCTCACGCTCGACGAGGTCGTCGACGCGCTTGTCGTCGACCTGCCGCGGGAAGGAACGGCCGGCTACATGCCGCTCTTCGTGGTGCTCAGGGACGGTGTCGTCCTCGACGACGAGCTCGTCGCGCGGATCGGGAACCGCGTCCGGGAGGACTGCTCCCCGCGCCACGTTCCCGACGAGGTTCGCCAGGTGCCGGCGATCCCTCGCACGCTCTCGGGCAAGGTGCTCGAGGTGCCCGTCAAGCGGATCCTCTCCGGCGAGCCCACCGATCGCGCTCTGAGCCGCGATTCCCTCGCCGACCCCGAGGCGCTCCGTCCCTTCGAAGAGCTGGCTCGATCAACCGCCTGGAGGCACGCATGAGCTACGTCGCCGCGGAAGCTCGCTACGACCGGATGCCCTATCGCCGCAGCGGACGAAGCGGTCTCAAGCTCCCTGCGATCTCGCTCGGGCTCTGGAACAATTTCGGCGGAGACCGGCCGCTCGAGACGAGTCGGGCGATCGTGCGGCGTGCCTTCGACCTCGGAATCACGCACTTCGACCTCGCGAACAACTACGGGCCGCCGTACGGGTCGGCCGAGGAGGCGTTCGGTCGCCTGCTCGCCACCGACCTCGCGCCGTACCGCGACGAGCTCGTGGTCGCGACGAAAGCCGGCTACGACATGTGGCCCGGGCCCTACGGCGAGTGGGGCTCGCGGAAGTACGTGCTCGCCAGCCTGGACCAGAGCCTCCGGCGGCTGGGCGGCCTCGACTACGTCGACGTGTTCTACTCCCATCGCTTCGACCCGGAGACGCCGCTCGAGGAGACGATGGGGGCGCTCGCAACGGCTGTGACGCAGGGGAAGGCGCTCTACGCGGGCATCTCGTCGTACTCGCCCGAGCGGACGCTCGAGGCGCACGCGATCCTCGGCGAGCTCGGCGTGCCGCTCCTGATCCACCAGCCCTCGTACTCAATGCTCAACCGCTGGATCGAGGACGGCCTGCTCGACGCGCTGGGTGAGCTCGGAGTCGGCTGCATCGGCTTCTCGCCGCTCGCGCAGGGCCTCTTGACCGACCGGTACGCGAACGGCGTGCCGGAGGGCTCGCGGATCGACCGCGGGCTCCACCTCACCGAGGCGCAGCTCACCGAGCAGACCATGGTGAAGGTGCGCGGGCTCCGCGACATCGCGGAACGGCGAGACCAGACCCTGCCGGCGATGGCGCTCGCGTGGACACTCCGCGACGATCGGATGACCTCGACGCTCGTCGGCGCCTCGAGCGTCGAGCAACTCGAGGCGAACCTCCGTGCGCTCGAGAACCTCGAGTTCTCGGACGAGGAGCTCGCCGAGATCGACCAGTACGCGACCGAGAGCGACATCAACCTGTGGTCGGAGTCGAGCGACGCCTGAGGTCGTTGAGGGCCGGACAGGTCCGGCCCCTACGGAACGTGGTACGCAGACGGTATGACGCGTGAGGGCCGGACCCATACGGCCCACACGGGACGTGGTACCCAGACGGCGTGACGCGTAGGGGCCGGGCCTGTCCGGCCCTCATCCCCAACCCAGCTTCCGCCCGAGCAGCCGCTCAAGCCGGCGATTCGGCTCGGCGAAGGTCTCCGCGAGGGTCGCGCGTGTCTCCGGTCGCATGGGCGCGTAGTCGCGCTCGAAGATCCGCGGATAGTCCACGAGCGCGTGCGCCTCGGCGCCCAGGAAGGCGAGGATCTCGGCGTACGTCGCTCCGGGGCGCTCACCGAGATCTTCGGTCCTGACCGTGAGGAGCTGCTCGGACGGGAAGTGCGCGAGCCAGCGCTCGAGCTGCTCCGCGTACCGTCCGCGCGCGACGTAGGTGTGATCCCACCACGCCCGGCTGAACGCACGCGGGTCGGCGAGGAGACGCTCCACCGCGCCTCGCGTCCGCTCCTCCTCGGCCGCGATGGCATCTTCGAAGCCGAGCGGCTCGCGACCGAGCGCGACCTCGTGCTGGTAATGGGAGTAGGCCCGCGCCACAGGGTCGCGCACGAGCGCGACGAGCCTCGCCTCGGGTACGAGCGCTCGCGCCCGTTCGGGAGCGAGCGGGTGGAACAAGTAGCTCGGGCTTGCCTCGCCGACCATCCTCCCGGCGCGCCGGAGCGGGAACTGTCCGCGGTACCAGTCCTCCCCGCGCCACCAGTGCCGGTCGAAGAAGCTGACCTCCTTCCACGACGGGCCCGTGATGCCGGGGTGCCAGCGGAGATAGGCGTAGAGCGCCGTCGTGCCCGCCTTCTGTGCGCCGAGCACGAGAAAGTCGGGGAGCGACCGCCAGCGCGCCGTCCGCCGCCCGAAGCCCCAGATCCCCGCGCGCACGACCTTCCGCGCGGGCTCGGGAATCCGCGGTACCAGCTCGGCGGGAAGGCGCCTCACGCGAACGGAGCGTAGACGCGTGCCCGCTTCGTAGGGGCCGGACCTGTCCGGCCCGTCACGCCGCCGACGTCGCAACGTTCCACCGGGGCGGTCCCGGTGGAAACGTTGCGAGACGCGGCGCTACCGGTCGGCGTGGACGACGGCGTAGGTCGCCGTGTCGGCGTTCGGCGTCCCGAAGCGGGCGTTGACCGCGTACAGGTGGTTCCCGAACCGGTCGATCGTCGTCGGCACATCGAAGTCCGGATCGGTGATCGTTCGTTCGACCGTGCCCGACACAAGACCGGCACGAGCGTCACCACGGCAATCTGGTTCAGCCGGTTCTGCACGACGTGGAGCGTCCGCCCCTGGAGGAGCCGGACGTCTCCGTTCGGCAGCATCGCGCCGCCGAGATCGATCTTGGTCGCGAGTCCGGTCGACGGATCGACGCGGAAGAGGAGGCCCGCCGCGCTCTGGACGACGACGAGCGCGGACCCATCGGGCGT
Source organism: Actinomycetota bacterium (assembly GCA_013694685.1). Taxonomy (GTDB): domain Bacteria; phylum Actinomycetota; class Thermoleophilia; order Gaiellales; family Gaiellaceae; genus Gaiella. The sequence goes on along the minus strand of JACDBY010000152.1, from coordinate 6,276 downwards.
CGCCTCGACCCCGTTCAGGTTGTTGACACCCGCGAGCTGCTGGAAGTCGCCGCCGACCTCGACGCCGTCGCAACCAGCACGACGAACACTGCGACCGTCACAAGCATCGCGCGACGCATCGACTCACCTCTCCCCTGCTCGCTGTCAGCCTCTCCGGTGCCCTACCCGCTCGTCCTCAGTGCTACGCGGGCCTGCCGCGCGCGGTTTGCGCGCGCCATGATGTGACACATGGCGCAGGTCAGGATCGACCGCTGGCTGTGGGCCGCGCGGTTTTTCAAGACGCGGAGCGCGGCGACGGAGGCCGTGCTCGGCGGTCGCGTGCACGTGAACGGCGCACGCGTGAAGCCCGCGAAGGACGTCCGTGCGGGCGACAGGCTCGAGCTCACGATCGCAGGCGTGCGGCGCGACGTCGTCGTCCTTGACGTTGCCGAGAAACGGGGCTCCGCGACGGTGGCCGCCACGCTCTACGAGGAGACCGAGGAGTCCGCGGCCCGGCGCGAGCAGCACGCTCTCGAGCGTCGCGCCGCACGGCCGCTCGGCGCCGACCTCGGCGCACGGCCGACGAAGCGCGACCGGCGCAGGCTCGACGCCTTCCGGCGCGCCGCGCGACGGAGTCGATAGCCGCCACGTCGGCGGCGGCGGCCCTTGCCCGTCGGCTGCATCTGCGTACAATGCGGTGGGCCGGAAGCGGACCGGCGCGAAAGGGCTTCACTGTGGCTACCGAACATTCGACGGCGTCCCGGAGCGGGTTCCTGCGACTCGGCCTCGCGGGTGCCGGGACACTGTCGCTCGGCGCGGTGCTCGCGAGCGGAGCGCCTCGTGCGGAGGCGGCGTCGCCGTCGCCCGCGCTCGACGTCCAGGTGCTCAACTACGCCTTGCTGCTGGAGGAACTCCAGGTCGCCTTCTACGCCGCGGCGCTCGACCGGGGGAAGCTCCGCGGCGAGCTGCGCGACTTCGCCCGCGTGGTCGTCGAGCACGAGCGCGAGCACGTCGGACTCCTGCGCGGCGCACTCGGCGCGAAGGCGCGCAAGGTGCCCCGGTTCTCCTTCGGCGCAGCAGTCTCCAACCCGCGGCGCTTCGCGGCGACCGCGCTCGAGCTCGAGGATCTCGGTGTCGCAGCGTACAACGGGCAGGCCGCGAACCTCACGCGCGGCGCGCTGATCGCCGCGGCACGGATCGTCTCCGTCGACGCCCGGCACGCCGCGTGGATCCGCGCGATCGAGAACCGGCCGCCGTCCCCACAGGCCACGGATCCGGCCAAGACCCGACGCAAGGTGCTGGCCGAGGTCGACCGCACAGGATTCGTGAGGTAGGGACGATGGACACCCACCTCGAGCAGTTCGATCGCGACGGCGCACTGCGCGAGACGGAGGCCGCGCTGCCGGCCGAGACACGTCGCGACCTGCTCCTCGGCGCGCTCGCCGGTGGCACGGCACTCGCCCTCTTCGCCTCCGAGCCGGCGAGCTCCGCCACGAAGGGTGACGTCGCGATCCTCAACTACGCGCTCGTCCTCGAGTACCTGCAGTCGTCGTTCTACACCGAAGCCGAGCGCCGCAAGGCGCTCCGGACGGCGACCGCGAAACAGACCGCGCGCGTCCTCGGCTCCGTCGAGCGCGCCCACGTCGCGGCGCTCGAGCAAGCGCTCGGCTCCGCGGCGGTCAAGCGCCCGTTCTTCGATTTCCGCGGCACGACCGAGAACGAGGACGCATTCATCCGCACCGGGGTCGCGTTCGAGGATCTAGGCGCCGCCGCCTACAAAGGTCAGGCCTACCGTATCCAGTCCAAGGCGCTCCTCCAGGCGGCGATCTCGATCCATTCCGTCGAGGCCCGCCACGCGGCGTGGATCCGGTATCTCGCCGGGACGACACCCGCGAGCTCGGCCTTCGACGAGCCGAAGACGATGGCCCAGGTCAATCGTCTCGTCGCGTCGACGGGGTTCATCGTCCGGCGGCCGACCACCCGCTCTCGGCGGAGGCCGAGATTCACCGGTTGATCCGTGGTGCGGCGCTCGCCGCGCTCGGTGGCGTGACGATCGGCGTCGCGCTCCTCCTCCTCGACCGTTCCTCCGACTCTCCCCCCGTCACGCGGCCGAGTCTCGTCGCCGCGGTCCCGGCGGACGACCCGCTGGCCCCCGCGCCCGCGCCCGGTCTCTCGATCCCGGCCCCCCGTCTGCTCGCGAACGGAGAGGCCGTCTCGGTCTGGGCGCCGCTCCGCGCGTCGGCCGTCGTGCGAGCGGCGCCCTCGAGCAACGCGAGCGCCCTCGGGACCCTTCCCGCGCGCACGCCCGAGGGAACGACAAACATCGCGCTCGTCACCGGGAAGGGCGTCGACCGCCAGGCGCTCTGGGTTCCGGTGCGCGCCGCGGGGCTCACTGGCTGGATCTCGCGGGCCGCGCTCGGCGGGTACCAGACGGTCGACACCTTGCTCGAGGTCGACACGCGTGCCTTCACGGCCACGCTCCACCGGGCCGGTCGCGTCGTGTTCAGCGCGCCCGTAGGCGTCGGCACGGTCGACGCCCCCACTCCGACGGGCGACTTCTTCGTCCGTAACGTCCTCACCCGTTACAGCAGCGCGGCCTACGGACCGATCGCGTTCGGTACGAGCGCGCGCTCCGAGACGCTCACGGACTGGCCCGCAGGCGGCTTCGTCGGAATCCACGGCACCGATCGACCCGACCTCCTCCCCGGTCGCGTGTCACACGGCTGCATCAGGCTGCGCAACATCGACATCCTGGCGCTCGCCCGCCTGATGCCGGTCGGGACGCCGGTGACGATCACGTGATCACGCGGTGCTCCATCGTCGCCTGCTTCGCGCTCGCGCTCGCGACGCCCGCGGTGGGCGCAGAGGACCCGCCGCAAGAGCTCTGGCGCGCGTATCCACTCGCCCCGACGGACACGACACCCGTGGGATCGCCGAGCGGGCCTTTGACGCCGGCGGGATCGCCGAGCGTGCCCTTGACGCCGCCCGTCCAGCGCGAGCTTCCCCCAAGCTCCGCGATTGGCGTCGTCGTGCCGAGCGAGGACGGTGGCGGCGTTCCCACCTGGTGGCTCGGCGGCGTCGCGGCGCTGGTCGCGGCGTCGGTCGGCGTCCTCCTCGTCCGGCGCCGACTCGAGGCGATTCCCGCCCGCGCGGCGGTCGCCGCCTGGAGACGCGAGCCGATGTCGAGCGCCACCCACTCCCCGTTGCTCGAGCGCTTCTCTCGCGCCGCGGAGGCAATGGGAGGCGCGGGGCCTGGGACGGCGGTCGAATGCGTCGTCCGGAGAGAGGGCATCGTGCGGTCGCGCTTCGTCGCCGAGCTCGAGCCGCACGCTGGCCGCCAGCGGACGATCGCGAGCTCGCGGTCGTTCTGGAGGCGCGGCTACGGCGCGGGAGCCCTTGACGAGGACGCGCGGGGCGCCTGGGAGGAGCTGATCGACGGGCTCGAGGCCGACGGCTGGCAGATCGCCCCCGCGTGGGGCGCCCGAAAGGCGGAGCCACGCACCGACGCCGACATTCCCGACACCGTCCAGCTCGTGCGGATGCCGAGCGGCGCCGAACCGCCCAAACGCTGACGCCCGCGACCCGCAGCGCGCGTCAACCCCTGGCTGCGCTCGACTTGAACCGCTACATCCCGCGGCTCCTGGATATGAGTAATATATCAAGGTGACCACGACGCATGCGCCGGGTCCGTCGCTCGCCGAGCGCGCCTATCTCGCGATCCGGGACATGATCGTCGCGCTCGAACTTCCACCCGGAGCCGTCGTCGACGAGCGTGGCCTGATGGAGCGGCTTTCGATCGGTCGGACACCGACGCGCGAGGCGTTGAAACGACTCGGTCAGGAGAACCTCGTCGAAGTGTTTCCGCGACGGGGGATGTTCGTCACCCGGATCGAGATCCGCGATCTGGCCGAGATCTCCGAGCTTCGGGTCGTCCTCGAGGGGGAAGCAGCTCGACTGGCAGCGCTCCGCGCGTCAGCTTCCGAGCGCGCGAGCCTGGCATCCCTCGTGGACGAGCTCGCGGAGACGACCGTCCTCGAGCCGTCCGCGTTGATGGCACTCGACGAGCGCGTGCATCGTTCCATCGCGCACGCCGCCGGTAACCGCTACCTCGAAGAGGAGATCGCGCGGCACTACGTCCTCGCGCTTCGGATCTGGTACCTCGCGCTCGACCGCGCGAGCGAGCTCGGCACCGCCGTCGGCGAGCACCGGCACGTCCTCGAGGCGATCCTCGACGGCGACGCCCCCCGGGCCACAACGCTCATGCACGAGCACGTTCGCGGCTTCGAGAACGCGATCCGTGCGGTGCTCGCATGACGACCGCACCGTCCCGCGCCCGCGCCGTCGTGATCGGCTGCGGAATCGTGGGCAACAGTCTGGCGTATCACCTGACGCGGCTCGGCTGGAGCGACGTCGTCCTGCTCGACAAGGGGCCGCTGCCGAACCCCGGGGGCTCGACCGGTCACGCCTCGAACTTCATCTTCCTCGTCGACCACTCGAAGGAGATGACCCAGCTCACGGTCGAGAGCGTGCGCCAGTACGAGGAGCTCGGCGTCCTCACCGTGTGCGGCGGGCTCGAGGTCGCCCGCACCGAGGAGCGGATGGAGGAGTTGCGGCGTCGCATGGCCTCGGCGAAGTCGTGGGGCGTGGAGCCCGTGTCGCTCGTCACACCCACCGAGATCACGGAGCTCGTCCCGTTCGTCGACGAGACGATCCTGCTGGGCGGCTTCTACACGCCGGGTGTCGGCGTCGCCGACTCGCTCCGCGCGGGAACCCTGATGCGAGAGCGCGGGGTCGAGTCAGGTGGGCTGACGGTGCTCGCGTCGACCGAGGTGCACGGCATCCACGTCGAGGGCGACCGCATCCGCGGCGTCGAGACCTCCAAGGGAACGATCGAGGCGGAGACCGTGGTCGTCGCCTGCGGCGTGTGGAGCCCGCTCCTCGCGGCGATGGCGGGGGCCCACATCCCGCTCACCCCGATGGTGCACCAGATGATCGACGTCGGACCGGTGCCCCGCTTCGCGGCGAGCTCGAAGGCGATCGAGTATCCGATCGTCCGCGACATGGACGTCTTCATGTACGAGCGACAGGACGGGACGAGCCTCGAGATCGGCTCGTACGCGCACCGCTCGATCCACCACGATCCCGAGGAGATCCCCTCGATCGAGGCCGCCGCCCTCTCGCCGACGGAGTTTCCCTTCACGCAGGCGGACTTCGACCAGCAGATGCAGGACGCGCTCGACCTGATGCCCGAGATCGTCGGTGACGAGTCGGTCGGGGTGAAGTACGCGATCAACGGCCTCCTTTCGGCCACCCCTGACGGGATGCCCATCCTCGGTGAGACACCCGAGGTCGCGGGTCTGTGGTCGGCGGCGGCCGTCTGGGTGAAGGAGGGGCCAGGCGTTGGCAAGTCGGTCGCCGAGTGGATGGTCGAGGGCGAGTCGGAGATCGACCTGCACTCGTCGGACGTGAGCCGCTTCCATCCCCACCAGCGCACGCGGGCGCACATCAAGGCGCGCACGGGCGAGGCTTTCCCCAAGTTCTACGGGATCATCCATCCGGCAGAGCAGTGGGCCTCCGATCGCGACCTTCGCCTCTCGCCGATGCACGAGCGGGAGCGCTCGCTCGGCGCGGTCTTCTACGAGGTCGCGGGCTGGGAGCGCCCGCAGTGGTACGAGGCGAATGCGCACCTCGTCGAGCGCTACGGGGTCGAGCCGCGCGAGGCCGAATGGGATGCCCGCTGGTGGTCGCCGATCGTCAACGCCGAGCACCTTGCGATGCGCGAGCAGGCAGGCCTCTTCGACCTCTCCGCGTTCGCGATCTTCGACGTCCAGGGCCCAAGCGCGCTGGACGGGCTCCAGGGGGCCGTGCTGGCGCAGGTGGACGTGCCCGTCGGGCGCGTCGTCTACACCCCCGTGCTCGGGCAAGGAGGGGGCTTCAAGTCCGACCTGACGATCATGCGGCTCGCAGAGGACGAGTTCCGGATCGTCACCGGTGGCGCGCACGGGATGGCCGATCGCAAGCTCTTCCTCGACCGACTGCCTGCCGACGGCTCGGCGACGCTCACCGACGTCACCAGCGCGTGGACGACGATCGGGCTCTGGGGACCGCGGGCGCGCGACATCCTTGGGAGCGTCACCGCGGACGATGTCACGAACGACGGCTTCGCGTTCGGCACGTGCCGCACGCTCGACGTCGGCTCGCAGCAGGTGCTCGCCTCGCGGATCTCGTACGTCGGCGACCTCGGCTGGGAGCTCTACGTGCCGATGGAGCAGGGCGCCCGGCTCTGGGACACGCTCT
>JACDBY010000188.1 GCA_013694685.1 Actinomycetota bacterium | reverse complement strand
AGGCCGGTGTGAAGGTGCCGGAGCCGATCGCCTACCTGGGCGAGATCGAGGGTCGCGAGGCGTTCGTGATGGAGCGGATCAAGGGCGAGACGATCGGCCGGCGGATCGTGAAGGACCCTCCGGCCGGGCTCGACCTCCAGCTCGCGGAGGAGCTGGCCAAGATCCACGCGATCCCGCCCGAGCGGCTGCCCTTCCTCGAGCAGATCGACATGGTCGCGCGCTTCTACGAGGAGCTCGACTCTGTCCGCGAGCCCCATCCGGCGATCGAGCTAGGGCTGCTCTGGGCCAAGGAACGGCTGCCGCAGAACCGCGAGCCGGTGGTCGCCCACGGCGACTGGCGGATTGGCAACGTCGCCGTGGACGAGAATGGCTTGGTTGCGGTGCTCGACTGGGAGTTTGCCCACCTCTCAGACCCGATCGAGGACCTCGCCTGGCCGCTCGTACGCGCTTGGCGCTTCGGCGCCGACGACAAGCACCTGGGCGGCATCGCTGAGCTCGACCGCTACCTCGAGCGCTACGCCGAGCTGACCGGACGCGAGGTCACCCGCGAGGAGCTGCTCGTTTGGGAGGTCTTCGGCAACGTCAAGTGGGCCACCGGCTGCCTGACCCAGTCACGGCGGCACTTCAACGGTCAGGAGCGGAGCGTCGAGCTGGCCGTGCTCGGCCGGCTTGCAGCGGAGATGGAGTACGAGCTGCTCGACCTCATCGACCATGCAGCATGACCGTCCCACACCCCAGGAGCTCGCCGAAGCCGTGCGAGAGTTTCTGCAGGACGAGATCCTCCCGATCCTCGACGACCGCCGCCTGAAGTTCCGGACGATCGTCGCGATCAACGGCCTCGGGATCGCCGAGCGCGAGCTCTGGGCGAAGACGCCACCCCGCCAGGAGGACTGGGATCTGGCGCGCCGGATCCGCGCCGGCGACGTGCCGGAGAACGCCGTCGCGCTCCTGAAAGAGCAGGTCGCGGAGAAACTGCGCGTGTCGAATCCCCGCCACCTCGCCAAGTACGACGAGTGAGGCGCCGTCTCTACCTGATGCGGCACGCCGATGTCTCGTACGTGGACGACGCGGGGCAGCCGGTCGACCCGGCCACGGTGGCACTGACACCGCGCGGCCTCGAGCAGGCGGCAGCCGCGCGAGACGCGCTCGCCGGTGTCGAGCTCGACCTCGTCGTCGCGAGCGACCTGCCTCGCACGGCCGAGACCGCCGCGATCGTCGCCCCGGGATGCGACGTGGAGCGCTGGCCTGACTTCGCCGAGTGGCGTGGCGGCCGGCTCGACGCAATCCCCACCGAGGAGCTGGAGCGGGCCTTCGTGGGTGCGTTGCGGGTCACCGACGAGGACTCGCGCTTCCTCGGTGGCGAGTCCCTCGGCGAAGCGCTCGACCGGGTCCACCCCGCCCTCGACAGGCTCGTGGCGCGCGAGTGGGAGACCGCACTCGCGGTCCTCCATGGTGGCGTCAACCGGATCGTCGTCTCCTACGCCCTCTCCGGCGACCGGACGTACTTCGGCACGTTCGAGCAGGCACCGGCGTGCATCAACGTGCTGGATCTCGGCGAAGACGGCTGGATTGTCCGGACGGTCAACTACGTCCCGTACGACCCCCTCCATCCCGCGCGCGAGACGACGATGGAGCACCTCTGGGAGCAGCTTCGGGGTTGGCGGCCCTAGCTGATCTCGACCCGGATCGTGTGATGCCCGCTGGCGCCGTTCGGCGCGACGTCCGTCCGCTCGGCCGTCTGCGTCGCGCCGGTCCCGTCCGTGGCCCGGACGGCGATCACGTACTGCCCAGGTGTGGCGTCCCAGGGCATGAACCACTGACGCCACGTGTCGTCGTTCAGCGGCGCCGCCAGCGTCGCTTCCTGCCACGGCCGCTCGTCGACTCGAACCTCGACACGCTCGATACCGCGCGTCGGCGCCCAAGCAACGCCTGCGATCACCTCGCGTGACGCGACGTCGATCCGAGACTGCGTCTTGATCGGCCCTTCCTTCGACCAGCCTCGAGGAATCCAGTACCCGTCCACCTCGTCGAAGCGCGTCAGCTCGATCGCTGCCAGCCACTTCGTCGCGGACACGTAGCCGTAGAGCCCGGGAACAACGAGCCGGGCCGGGAAGCCGTGTGACGCCGGGAGCGGAACCCCGTTCATGGCGATCGCGACCATCGCGTCTCTGCCGTCGAGCGCCACCTCGGTCGGGAACCCTGCGGTGAAGCCGTCGACCGACCGGCCGAGCACCTGGGTCGCGCCGGAACGGACACCGGCTCGCTGCAACAGGTCGGCCAGGAGCACTCCCTGCCAGCGAGCGTTGCCGGCCAGGTCTCCGCCGATCTCGTTTGAGACGCACGACAGGGTCACGTCCGCCTCGATCTGGGGCAACGCCAGCAGCTCGGCATAGGTGAGCGTGAAGGGCCGCTCGACCATCCCCTTGACTTCCAACGACCAGTCGTCCGGGTCGACCTGCGGGACGATCAGCGCAGTGTCGATCCGGTAGAAGTCGTCGTTCGGCACGTACAGCGGCGTCAAGCCGGGGATGTCGAGGGCTGCGCCCGCCGGGGCGGCCGGTGCGCGGCGAGCCGGCCGCGGGATGCGAATCGCCTTCCGGATCTCGTCGATGCGCCTCCTGGC
>JACDBY010000081.1 GCA_013694685.1 Actinomycetota bacterium | reverse complement strand
TTCCCGACGGACTCCGACGAGTACCCCGAGCTGCGGGACGCGCTCGAGCGGCTGAAGCTCAACGACGCGGCGCTCTTCTACGAGCCCGAGACCTCGCAGGCGCTCGGCTTCGGCTTCCGCTGCGGCTTCCTCGGTCTCTTGCACATGGAGATCGTGCGAGAGCGGCTCGAGCGCGAGTTCGACCTCGACCTGCTGGTGACCGCGCCGAACGTCGCTTACCTGGTCCAGCGCAAGGACGAGTCCTGGCTCGAGGTGCACAACCCGGCGGAGATGCCACCCGACCCCTTGGCGGTCCAGGAGCCGTACATTCGCGCGCAGGTGATCGTGCCGAAGGACTTCGTCGGGCCTGTGATGGAGCTCTGCACCGAGCGCCGCGGTCGCTTCGACCACATGGAGTACCTCTCTGAGACGCGTGTGCTCCTGAGCTACGAGCTTCCGCTCGGAGAGATCGTGATCGACTTCTACGACCAGCTCAAGTCGCGCACGCGCGGGTACGCGAGCTTCGACTACGACCTCGCCGGCTTCCGCGACGGGACGCTGTCGCGCGTCGACGTGCTCGTCGCGGGCGAGCAGGTCGACGCTCTGTCGCTCATCGCCCACCGGGACGCGGCCTATGAGCGAGGGAAGCTCCTCGTCGAGCGCCTGCGCAAGGAGATTCCCCGCCAGATGTTCGACGTGCCGATCCAGGCGGCGATCGGCTCCCGGGTGATAGCGCGCGAGACGGTCAAGGCGAAGCGGAAGGACGTGCTCGCAAAGTGCTACGGCGGTGACATCTCGCGCAAGCGCAAGCTGCTCGAGAAGCAGAAGAAGGGGAAGAAGCGGATGAAGCAGGTCGGCGGCGTCGAGGTGCCCCAGGAGGCGTTCCTCGCCGTCCTCAACCTGGACGGCGACAAGAAGCGGTGAGCCGTCCGCGACCCGAAGTCGTGTGGCTCAACGGACCGTTCGGTGTTGGCAAGTCATCGGTCGCAGAACTGCTGAGAGACCGTCTGATCGAAGCAACGGTCTTCGACCCTGAGCCGTTCGGGACGCTGCTCCGTGACGCGGTTCCCGCCGGATGGGAGCTCGACGATTTCCAGGAGATACCGACCTGGCGCGATCTGACCCGAGAAACGGTCTCCTCGCTGGTGCGCCACACAGGACAGACGGTGATCGTCCCCATGACAATCGTCGAACCCCCGTTCTTCGTGGAGATCGTTGACGAACTCCGAATGCGGCATCGGCTCGCCCATTTCACGCTTCTCGCCTCCACCGAGACGATCGTCTCGAGGCTCGTCTCACGTTCGGGCGCCGAGGACTGGGGCCGCGCGCGCGTCGACCGTTGCTCCGGCCGGCTGGCCGACGACGCGTTCGCCACCCACCTCCGGACAGATCTCCACGCGCCCGCCGACATCGCGGCCCAAATCGCAGACCTTCTCTCGTGATTGCAGGCCGTGAGCTTCCGGCCGTCCGGCACCTCTACCTCCACCTTCCGTTCTGCGTGCACCGGTGCGGGTACTGCGACTTCGTCACGGCGGTCGGGCGCGTGGACGAGCACGCGGGGTACGCCGACGCGCTCCTCGCCGAGCTGGAGCTTGAGCGCCATCGTCTCACCGACCCGCTCGAGACGATCTTCGTCGGCGGTGGCACGCCGACGTTCACCGGGAAGGACGCGCTCGCACGGATTCTCTCGGCCCTCCCCGAGGCGTCGGAGGTCACGGTCGAGGCGAATCCCGAGACGGTCACGCCCGAGCTTGCCTCACTCATGCGGGCTCACGGCGTCACGCGCGTCTCGCTCGGGGCCCAGTCGTTCAGGCCCAAGCTGCTCGAGACGCTCGAGCGCCGCGCAACACCGGACGTCGTCCGACGCGCCGTGCACACTCTTCGTGATGCCAATTTCGACAACGTCTCCCTCGATCTTCTGTACGGCATCCCGGGCCAGAGCGCCTCCGACCTCGACGCGGATCTCGCGGACGCCCAGGCGCTCGAGCCGGAGCACCTCTCCTGCTACGAGCTCGAGGCGAAGCTGGGGACGCGGTTCACGCACACGCACGGAGCCGAGCTTCGTCGTCAGGCGGAGGCGATGGAGAGTTACTTCGAGCGCGTCGTCGAGACGCTAACCGGGGCGGGCTACCGCTGGTACGAGACGGCGAGCTTCTGCCGCCGCGACGGCGGGCGCGAGCTCCGGGCGCGACACAACCTGGCGATCTGGCGCGGGGCCGACTACCTCGGGCTCGGGGTGGGGGCGGTGTCGACGCTCGGCGACGAGCGACAGCGAAACCTCCCGTCGGTCGGGCGGTACGTCGCGGCGCTCAGGGAGGGCGACATCCCGCCGCGGGAGCTCGAGCAGCTCGACGCGCCCACGCGCGCCGTCGAGAGGCTCATGCTCGGGTTGCGGCTCGACGAGCCGCTCGCGCTCGACGACGCGAACGGGACGGTCGATCGCGTGGCGCTCGAACGGCTGGTCGATGGTGGGCTCGTCGAGCGCGTCGATGGAGGGGTGCGCCTCACCACGCGCGGACGGATGCTCGGCGGAGCCGTGACGGCGGAGCTCCTCGCCTGACGTCGACGGTTCGGGACCTGCTCGACCGGGCGAGGTGTCGGTGTGACTCCAAACAGAACCGCGACAAACCCGGGCTACCCTCGCTCGTGTGAGGACGCACGCGCCCGGGGTGAGGACGGCGAGTCGGCGACGGCTCGTGCTCGTGGTGGCGCTCCTGGCCGCGTCGGCGGCCGTCGTCGTGGGCATCGCCGCTCGCGTCGTCACGCATCAGAGCCTCGAGTTGACGAACCTCGTCTGGAACCTCTTCCTCGCCTGGATCCCGTTCGCGCTCGGGCTCGTCGTCTACGACCATGCCCGGAACGGCGCGCGTCGTCGTTCGCTCCTCCCGCTCGGAGCCGCATGGCTCGTCTTCCTCCCGAACGCGCCGTACATCGTCACCGACGTGAAGATCCTCGATCACCTCGTGAGTCGGATCTTCTGGTACGACGCCGTGCTCGTCGTCGGCGCGGCGACCCTCGGGCTCCTCCTCGGGTTCGTCTCCCTGTATCTCGTCCAGGCCGTCGTCTCGGCGCGCCTCGGGCGCATGGCGGGCTGGCTCTTCGCGGCTGGTGCGCTCGTCCTCAGCGGGATCGGTGTCCACCTCGGGCGGTACCAGCGCTGGAACTCGTGGGAGGTGGTGACGGAGCCGACGAAGATCTTCGGCGGTCTCGCCGAGGGCCTCCTCGATCCGCTCGCCCACGCGCGACCGCTCGCGCTGTCGGCCGTCTTCGCGGCCGTGTGGTGCTCGGGATACGCCGTCTTCTACTCCGTGTGTCGACCGCAGCTGCGGCGCCTCGAAGGGCGCTGAGACCGCACGCGGCGACGACGGCCCTCGGCCGTACGATGACAACGGCATGGAACTGACACCGCGCAAGCGCGAGATTCTGCGACGGGTGGTCGAGGAGTACGTCGCCACCGGCCAGCCCGTTGGCTCGAAGGCGCTCGTCGAGCGCGCCGGGCTCGACGTATCCCCTTCCACCGTGCGGAGCGAGCTCTCCGAGCTCGAGGCGGTAGGGCTCCTCACGCATCCACACACGTCGGCCGGCCGCGTGCCGACCGAGAGCGGCTACCGGATCTACGCCGATGAGCTCGTCGGCGCGATCGACGGGCGCCCGGCTCCCTTCACGATCGACCTGAGCGTGATGCGAAACGAGCTCGAGGAGGCGCTCCGGCAGACGACGGAGGCTCTCTCCGACGCCACGCATCTCCTTGCGCTCGTCTCCGCGCCGGCCCTCGAGGCGGCTGCCGTCCGGCACGTGGAGGTGCTCCAGCTGCAGCCACGCGCGGTGATCGTGGTCGTGATCACTGCCTCCGGCAGCGTCTCCAAGCGCGTCTTCGAGTTCGAGCACGGCGTCGATCCCGGACTCGTCGAGTGGGCCCGCGCCTACTTCGACGAGACGGTCGTCGGCAAGCGCGCGAGCGCAAGCGTGATCCGGCGCGCGGTGGAGGATCCGGGGCTCTCGATCCGCGAGCGGATGTTCCTCGAGGCGGTGCGACCGGCGTTCGCCGACGTGGTCGTGAGCTCCACCGACCTCTACGTCGGCGGTGCGGCGGGGCTGCTCGGCGACGCACGCGGTGCCGAGCTCGACGCATGCCATCGGCTCCTCGAGGTGCTCGAGCGGCGGGCGCTCGTGCTCGGAGTGCTGCAGGAGGCGCTCGACCCGGATCGGACGGTCGTCCGGGTGGGGTCCGAGCTCGAGGGCGAGGAGCTTCGCGGCGCGTCCTACGTCGGCACGACCTACGGGCTTGCGAACCGCTCCCTGGGCGTGGTCGGCCTGCTCGGGCCCCTCCGCATGGACTATGAGAAGGCGATCCGCTCAGTGCGAGCAGCCGCGTTCGAGCTCTCGCGTCTCGTCGAAGAGGTCTACGGCGCGCGCTGATGGCGACGATGCACGACGACTACTACGCGCTGCTCGGCGTCGATCGTGCCGCGAGTCACGCCGAGATCAAGCAGGCGTTCCGGCGGCTCGCGCGCGAGCTCCATCCCGATGTGAGCGAGGAGCCCGATGCCGGTTCACGGTTCCGCGCGGTTGCGGAAGCCTATGAGGTCCTCTCCGATCCCGTGCGCCGGCAGACGTACGACCGCTTCGGACACGCGGGGCTTCGAAGCGGCGGCTTCTCGCCGATGGCCGCAGACTTCGGGAGCCTCTCGGACGTCTTCGCGGCGTTCTTCGGTGAGGCGCTCTTCGGTCGGCAGGCACCGACCGGCGGGGGGCCGGCGCGCGGGCCTGACCTCGCGGCCCACGTCGAGATCGACCTAGCCGAGGCGGCCGCCGGCACGATGCTCGACGCCGGCGTCCGGGTCGCCCGCACGTGCACCACTTGCGGTGGGAACGGCGCGGCGCCCGGCACGACGCCGATCACCTGCCCAGGATGCAACGGCGCCGGGCGCATCCGCCTGGTGTCACGAACCGTGCTGGGCCAGATGGTGCGCACCGGAGGCTGCCCACGCTGCGACGGCACTGGTGTCGTCGTCGAGCAGCCGTGCGAGACCTGTGAGGGAGACGGTCGAACGCTCGAGGACGTGCCGCTCGAGCTCGAGATCCCAGCGGGGATCCACGACGGGCAACGGATCCGGGTTCGCGGAGCGGGCCACGACGGCATCCTCGGGGGCACACCCGGAGACGTCTACGTGTCCGTAGCGGTGCGTCCGCTCGAGGGGGTCGAGCGCGACGGCGACGACCTCCGGGTCCGCGCTGTCGTGACGATGACCGAGGCCGCGCTCGGGACGACGGTGTCGGTACCGACCCCCGAGGGATCGTACGAGCTCGAGCTCCCCCCGGGTACGCAACCAGGCGCCGTTCATGCGGTTCGGGGCCGCGGCATGCCCTCGCTCGACTCCGGCCGGCGCGGCGACCTCCTCGTCGGCGTCGACGTGCGGGTGCCGACGCGCCTCTCCGGCCAGCAGCGGGCGGAGCTGCTGCGCCTCGAGACGGGACTCGGCGACGACGCCTACCCAGGCGAGGACGACGGGTTCCTGCGGCGCCTGAAGAGCGCCTTCCGGTGACCGCGCTCTCGCTCGCGCTCCGCGCGGGCGCGCCACCCGCGTAGCGATGCTGTGGCGTGTCGCGGTTCGCTCGGCGCTCTCCGACGCCGAGCCGTTCCGGGCGCAGCTCCTCGAGCTCGTGCCGGAGGGCTTCGAGGAGGTCGAGCGCGACGGCGCCATCGAGCTCGTCTGTTACCTCGATGACGCGACCTGCGCGGTCGTGCTGCGCCACTACCCCGACGCTGCGACGACGGCCGCTGCCGAGGGGTGGGAGGAGGCGTGGCGCGTCTTCCATCGGCCGGTCGTCGCCGGCGGTCTCTGGCTCGGCCCACCGTGGGAGGAGCCACCCGACCTCCACTCGGCCGTCGTGATCGAGCCCGCGCGGGCGTTCGGGACTGGTGCTCATCCGACGACGCGGCTCTGCGTCGAGCTGCTCGCGGAGCTTCCCTCGCGTGGGTCGCTGCTCGACATCGGCTGCGGCTCCGGGGTGTTGGCGATCGCCGGGGCGCGCCTCGGCTACGGACCGGTTCGCGCGATCGACGTCGACCCCGTGGCTGTCGAGACGGCCCGCGCGAACGCTGCCGCGAACGGGGTCGCGATCGACGTCTCGACGCTCGACGCCCTCACCGATGCGCTCCCTGCTGCCGACGTGGCGGTTGCGAACGTCCTCCGGAGACCTGTCGAGGCGCTCCTTCGACGTCTCACCTCGACCTTCGTGGTCACCTCGGGCTACCTCGCAACGGACGACCTGGCGACGGGCGGGTGGGATCGCCTCGCGAGCCGTGAGCTCGACGGCTGGGCCGCCGACCTGCTCGCCAACGGAGGAATCGCCGGCAGAAGCGTCTAAGCTCTTGGGCTTCCATGGCGACCTTCTCTACGCGCTTCCTGGGTTGCAAGATCTCGTTCGCCGATGCGCAGGCGATCCGCGAGCGCCTGCTCGGTGACGGGCACGTCGAGGTGCCCGAGGGAGGCGAGGTCCAGGTGGTCAACACCTGCTGCGTCACGCACGAAGCGGTCTCGAAGTCCCGGCAGGCCGCCGCGCGGAGCGCGCGCTCGGCCCGCACCGTCTACGTAACGGGATGCGCGTCCCGGCTCGACGGTGCGTTCGACGCCGCCCCCGCGAACGTCGTCGTCACCGGTCACGTCGGCGAGGAGGCTGCGTCGTTCGTCGCCGGTGACGTCGGCGCGATCGGTTGCGTCAACGCCGAGCGCGGGCTCGAGCGCGTCCGGGCGTTCGTGAAGATCCAGGACGGCTGCTCGTTCTCGTGCGCCTTCTGTGTGATCCCCCTCGTCCGAGGGGCGACCCGGAGCCGGACGGCAGAGGCCGTGCTCGCCGAGATCCGACGCCGCGTGGCCCAGGGGCACGGCGAGATCGTGCTCACGGGCGTGAACCTCGGGTGCTTTCGCGACCGCGTCGCCGGCTACACACTCGCGCGGCTGGTGCGCGAGGCCGGCTCGCTCTCGGGCGTCGAGCGCCTGCGGCTCTCGTCGATCGAGGTGAACCACGTCGACGACGAGCTCGCGACGGCGATCCACGAGACACCGACAGTCTCGCGCCACCTCCACGTGCCGCTCCAGTCCGGTGACGACGCGGTGTTGCGCGCCATGGGACGCCGCTACAGCGTGGCCCAGTACGAGCGACAGCTCGAGCGGCTCGCCGGCGTCCAGCTGACGACGGACGTGATCGTCGGCTTCCCCGGCGAGGACGAGGCGGCCTTCGAGCGCACGGTGCAGCTCGTCGAGCGCCTCGGGATGGCAAAGGTGCACGTCTTTCCCTACTCCCCGCGTCCCGGGACGCGCACGGCGACCGCGGATACGGTGCCGCTCGAGGTGAAGCGGGAGCGGTCGGCCAGGCTGCGAGCGCTCTCGGACACACTCGCGCGCCGGCGCTGGGCAGGGCGGGTCGGGACGCTCGACCGCGTCCTCATCGACCGGCCCGGGCGAGGGTATGCCGACGACTACACGCCGTGGCTCCTCGAGGGCGCTGTCGGCGACTTCGTGACTGCGCTGGCCGTCGGGGTCGGCGAGGAGGGGGTGCTGGCCGTTGCAGCCTGAGAACGCCGACTGTCTCTTCTGCGGGCTCGTCCGTGACGGCGATCACGTCAACGCGACGGAAGGCTTCGTCGCGATCCGCGACATCGTCCCGCAGGCACCGACGCACCTGCTCGTGCTGCCGGAGCGGCACGTCGATACGTTCCGCCAGATCGGCGAGTTCTCGGCGGAGGAGTCCAAGCGGATGCTCGAGTTCGTGGCGGAGACAGCGAGCAAGGCCGGGCTCGAGGACTACCGCGTGAAGGTGGCCGTCGGGCCGTCCGCAGGGCAGACGGTCTTCCACCTCCACTGGCACGTCCTCGGTGGGTGGACGCCTTGACGCTGATCCGGGAGATCGAGGCGGAGCTGACCGCCGCGCGGCGGGCGCGCGAGGACGCGCGTCGCGATGCCCTGGCGCTCTTGCTCAACGCGCTCCGCTCGGCCGAGAAGGACCTCCAGCGGCCGCTCTCGGAGGACGAGTCCCTCCAGGTGCTGCAGCGCGAGCGGAAGAAGCGCGTCGAGGCGATCGACGCCTTCGAGGCAGCCGGTCGCGAGGAGCAGGCGGACAAGGAGGAGCTCGAGCTCGAGGTGCTCGAAGAGTTCATGCCCGAGCCGCTCTCGGACGAGGAGCTCGAGGAGATCGTCGACGACGTCATCGCCGAGGTCGGAGCGACGTCGATCCGCGACCTCGGTCGTGTCATGGCCGACGCGATGCCGCGCGTCTCGGGTCGCGCCGACGGCTCGGTCGTCAGTCAGCTCGTCCGCGAGAAGCTCGCGTAGCCGCGTGAGCGACCTTGTCCGCTGGGCGCGATCGCTCGAGGCGATCGCACGCAGCGGGATGACGTACACGGAGAATCCGTTCGACCGCGGACGATTCGAGGCCGTGCGCGAGATCGCCGCCGAGCTCGCGGCGGGCGTCACCGGCGAATCGCCCTCGGTGCTCATGCGGCGCTTCGGAGACGAGTACGGCTACGCGACGCCGAAGATCGACATGCGCGGGGTCGTGCTCGGCTCAGGCGACGTCCTGCTCGTGCGCGAGGTCGGCGACGAGCGGTGGACGCTGCCCGGCGGCTGGGCGGACGTCGGCGAGAGCCCCCGGCAGGCGATCGAGAAGGAGATCCGCGAGGAAGCCGGGATCACGGCGCGTGCCGTGCGGGTTCTCGGCGTCTTCGACCGGGACTTTCGCGGAAGGACCCAGTGGCCGGCTCACGCGTACAAGCTCTACGTGCTGTGCGAGCCGGACGGTGGTACGCCCACGGGGGACGGTCTCGAGACGGAGGCGGCAGCGTACTTCGACCCGGCCGACCTACCGGCGCTCTCGTTCAAGACACCGGCCGAGCATCTCGCGAGCGTGCTCGCGATCGCGGCCGATGCGACGCTCGGCGCGGCGCTCGATTGACGAGTCGTTCGCCCGAGTCGTCGGTGAGCGAGACGTCGCCCCGCGCGACTCGTTCTCTCGCGGCGAGGTGTAGAAGCCGGGAGAAGGCCCCCCGACGTCGAGCGAGGATGCGGTAGCCGAGACGCGTGACGAGCGGCGAACGGCGTGCGAGAGCCGCAGCGTGCCCCCAGCCGCGCATCGCACCGAGCACCACGGGAACCGCGTTTCCGCCGGAGAAGCGGCGCCCCGCGCTGTCCACTGCGTGCACTGTCGCGTACCGCTCACCCGTCGGCAGGTCGCGAAGGAGGCGGTCGCCGAGGTGGGAGCCGATCGGCGCGACGACGAGTCCGTCACCCTGCCCGACGAGCCAGGCCGCGAGTGCCGTGCAGACACCGCAGGCCTCGTCGTAGAGCACGGTCAGCCCTCGTCCCGTCATGTCTGCCTACCCTAGTAACCCGGCCTACAC
>JACDBY010000071.1 GCA_013694685.1 Actinomycetota bacterium | reverse complement strand
CCCGCCCGGACCATCCGCTCCTTGAACTCGCGGTTGCTCTCCTCCGGGCCACGCCCCTCGGGCACGCCGTGGTGGAACCAGGTGCACCAGCAGCCGCTGAACAGACCGGTGTTGCGCTCGACCATCGCCGCGAAGTCCTCCCACGTGGACGCATCGAGCGGTTTGATCGTGTGGTCATTCATCTCCGCAAAGGTCGCGAGCACTCTAGACGCCGCCCCGTCGGTTCACCGGGGGCGCCAAGATGGAGGCCGGCCTCGTCCTGGTCAGCCGCACCGAGAAGCGCCTGGAGAAGATGGCCGAGGTGGTTCGCTCCCACGGCCGTCGGTGTGGGGTGGCGGAGCTCCGCTCGAGGATGAAACCGGAGTCGGACTTCAGTCCGGCACCTCGCTCCGGGCGGGCGGAAGAGCGGGTGTCCGATTGAGGTCGGACACCGAGCGGACGAAGGCGTTGACCTGCGCCTGCGAGCGGAGCCGCGCAACCCGGTAGCCGGCGAGGACGCGCGGGTAGCGATGCTGTCGATTCCGGTCGTTCCTGAGCGCGAAGAGCACGATCGAGTCACGGCGCGAGAACGCCTTCCGAAACGACTCGCGGTTCCCGTTCCAGAGCTCCTGCCGCAGAAGCGCACGGACGAAGGTTCGCCGGAGGAGACGCGGAAGCCAGACGCGGCGCGGCAGGTCGAGCCAGACCACGGTGTCGGCCGCGTCGAGGGTGAGATGCCCGAGCTTCGACCGGTACGCGCCGTCGATCACCCAGCCTTCCCCGGCGATGATCGGCTCCACCTCGCGGCGGAGCTCCTCGGCCGTCAGCTCGCGCCACCCCGCCTGGTGGTGGATCGCGTCGAGCTCGACATATGGCACGTCGAGGAGGCCCGCGAGCCGTCGGCCGAGCGTCGACTTCCCGCTGCCGCTCGCGGAGGAGAGGATCGTGACGCGCTTCACGACGGGGCTATTGTCGCGTGCGCGTAGGATCCGCGCCGTGCGTCTGGTCTACGCGTTCGACGAGGAGACGCCCGGCGGCCGCGAGCTGCTCGGTGGGAAGGGCGTCGGTCTCGCGGAGATGACCGCGCTCGGCGTACCGGTTCCGGCGGGCTTCACGATCACGACCGACGCGTGCCGGGAGACGATGCGCACCGGCGATGTGCCGGAGGCGCTCTGGGCAGAGGTCGAGGAGCACGTCGAGCGGCTCCAGGAGCGCTCGGGCAAGAGGTTCGGCGACGCCTCCGACCCGCTGCTCGTCTCGGTCCGCTCCGGGGCCGCCGTCTCGATGCCGGGGATGATGGACACGATCCTCAACCTCGGTCTCGACGATGTCGCCGTGGAGGGGCTCGCGACCGCGACGGGGAACCCGCGCTTCGCGCTCGACTCGTACCGCCGGCTGATCCAGATGTACGGCGAGGTCGTCGACGGGATCGACGGGCACCTCTTCGAGGGTGAGCTCCAGGCGCTCAAAGAGCAACGTGGTGCGCGGCAGGACGTCGATCTCACCGCCGACGACCTCCGCGAGCTTCTCGCCTCGTACAAGGCGATCTACGAACGCGAGGTGCGGGCGCCGTTCCCGCAGGACGCCTCGGAGCAGCTCCGCCGCGCGACGCGGGCCGTCTTCGACTCGTGGGAGTCGCCCCGCGCGAAGGTGTACCGGCGCACCTACGACATCCCGGACGACCTCGGAACCGCGGTCAACGTCGTGCAGATGGTCTTCGGCAACAAGGGGGCCACCTCGGGCACCGGCGTCTGCTTCACGCGTGACCCCTCGACGGGTGAGCGTCGCCTCTTCGGCGAGTTCCTCGTGAACGCCCAGGGGGAGGACGTCGTCGCCGGGATCCGCACACCGGAGCCGATCGAGCGGATGCGCGAGACGCTTTCGGACGCGTACGACGAGCTGGCTCAGACACTGGAGCGGCTCGAGGAGCACTACCGCGAGATGCAGGACATCGAGTTCACGGTCGAGGACGGCTCGCTGTACCTCCTGCAGACCCGCACCGGGAAGCGGACGGCGCAGGCGGCCCTGCGGATCGCGGTCGAGATGAGCGACGAGGGGATGGTCTCGCGGGAGGAGGCGGTCGCCCGGATCGATCCCGGTCAGCTCGATCAGCTCCTCCACCCGATGATCGACCCGGACGCGCAAGTGGAGGTCGTCGCGACAGGCCTGAACGCCTCCCCTGGCGCGGCGTCGGGCGCGATCGTCCTCGATGCCGACCTCGCCGAGCAGCGCGGTCAGGCCGGGGAGGACGTGCTGCTCGTCCGCTGGGAGACGACGCCCGACGACATCCACGGGCTGATCCACGCCCGCGGCGTCCTCACCGCGCACGGTGGCATGACGTCGCACGCCGCCGTCGTCGCTCGCGGGATGGGGAAGCCGTGCGTGGCCGGCTGCGACGCGCTCTCGATCGACATGGAGGCGCGCACGCTGCGGATCGGCGAGGTCGAGCTGCGCGAGGGCGATCAGCTCACGATCGACGGCGGCACCGGGCGCGTGATCGTGGGATCGGTGCCGCTCGTCCCGCCGGCGATCGACGAGAACTTCGGGACGATCCTCGGCTGGGCCGACGAGCTCCGCCGCCTGCGCGTCCGCGCGAACGCCGACACGCCAGAAGACGCGGCGAAGGCGCGCGAGTTCGGCGCCGAGGGCATCGGCCTCTGCCGCACCGAGCACATGTTCATGGCCGAAGGCCGCCTTCCGATCGTGCGCGAGATGATCCTCGCGCGCGACGAGGACGAGCGGCGCGCCGCGCTCGATCGTCTCCTTCCCATGCAGCAGGGCGATTTCGAGGGGATCTTCGA
>JACDBY010000060.1 GCA_013694685.1 Actinomycetota bacterium | reverse complement strand
GAGAGACCCCGACCGCCGCCTCGGCCAGCGAGCGCGAGCGCGATCGTCGCCTCGGCGCCGCCTCGGAGCGCATCGCCCGGGCAGGGCGCAGCCTGAGCGAGCTCGACGATCCGCTCCCCGTGACAGCGCCGCTCGAGCCGGGTGACCCCGTCGTCGCGCCCTCACTCGGTGTCCGCGGCACGCTCGTCGAGGTCGAGAGGGACGACGCCGTCGTGCTCGGCCGCGGCGGTCTTCGCGTGCGCGTTCCCTTCGATCGGCTCCACCCCGATCGCGACTTGGCCGATCCCGGCGAGGAGGCGGCGGCCGTCACGATTCGCGCCCCTGCGCCGACGGACGCGCCGGGGGAGCTCGACCTCCGCGGGCGGACGGGCCAGGAGGCCCGCGAGGCGATCCGGGTCTTCGTCGACACCGCCGCGCTCGCCGGACGCGACGAGGTGCGTGTGATCCACGGCCGGGGGACGGGCGCCATCCGCCAGGCAGTGCGCGACGAGCTCGGTCGGCATCCGCTCGTCACCTCGCACGAGCCGGACTCCGCCGACGGTGCGACCGTCGTCCACCTCGGGTGACGCGTTTGCGTCGCCCGCGCGCAGGGTTAAGGATCGGGCCGATGCGGTTCTCGCTCGTCGTCGCGCTCCTCGTCACCCTCCTGGCGCTCGTCGGTACGGGCTGCGACGGGGATGACGAGAGCGCGACGGACGGGCCGCCATCGGCCACCGAGACGACCGAAACAGAGACCGACGGCGAGGAGACGGCCACGACCGACGACGAGGCCGGAGACGCCGCAAACGGCGAGCAGGTCTTCGCGATGGCCGGCTGCGGTGGTTGCCACACGCTCTCCGCCGCCGGGACGAACGGCAGCGTCGGCCCGAATCTCGACGAGATGTCGCCGTTGTACGACAAGGTCGTCGAGCGCGTGACGAACGGTCAGGGCGCGATGCCGTCCTTCGCGGACGACCTCTCCGCGCAGGAGATCCAAGACGTCGCCGCGTTCGTCTCGTCGAGCGTGGAGAGCTAGCGCTCGATACGGCGGCCGCGAGCTTTCCGGCCCGCCATCCGACGCGACGTCTCCCGCTGCACCTATTCTCAAAGGTTCGTGTCCGAACGGCCGCCGAACGCCGCGTCGCCGCCGGCGACCACCCTCGAGCTCCTGTGGCAGCAGGACGCGACGGCGCTCGCGCTCCTTCGCGATGCTGACGGCGGCCTTTCGGTCGACGGCCTCGACGTCGGCTCGCCGGTCACGGCGGAGGTCGCGCTCGTCGGCCGCGAGGTGGCCGGACGGCTCCTCGAGCTCGACGAGCTGCTCGCCCTCGCGGACGGGCCACTGCGCGGGCGTCCGGTGGGCACCACGACGGAGACGGTATTGGCCGTGCTCGCCACCGCGCGGCGATCGGTCGCCGCCGGGCTCGTGCACCCGCATCTCGAGGCTGCCGAGGGTCGTTGGCACGCCCTCTGGGGGGCGACGCTCGACGACCAGACCCGAGCCGAGCTCGACGCGCTCGCCGACGCCGCGCCTCGCGCGGCCGCCGATGCGTTCGAGGGCGACACCGACGCGTTCGTCCACGATCTCTACGGCTGCGCCGTCGACGAGCTCGCTCGCGGTGTGCTGCGACGCGAGGGCGTCGCGCTCGGCGACCGCTCGGCGCGATCCCCCTCTGCCGCCGACCGCTTTCTCGCAGGCCTTACGGCCGAGCAGCCCACCCTCCCCGCACACACCGGCTATCCGGCGCTCGAGCGGCGCCTCGCCTCATGGGTCGACGCCGGTCTCGCACGACGGTCGCGCGCGCCGTGGAATCCCGGCCTCCGACTCGACGAGAAGCGCGGAGAGGGATCTCCCTCGAGCGCTGCGCCGCTCGTGCTCGAGCTCTGGCTCGAGGCGGCCGACGATCCCAGCGTCGCGCTCCCCGCGGCCCTCCTCCGTGACGGCGGCGACGAGGTCTTCGCGTTCCTCCGGGAGAGCGACCCGCGCCGGGCGGTCGAGCTCCGCCTCACGACGATCGCACCGGTGCTCGCCGACGCGGGCATCGTCCTCGAGGGGGATCCACCCTCCACCGCGCAGCTGGAGCCCGATCAGGTGGGGACGTTCCTGCGGGCGGCCATGCCGCGCCTCGAGGAGCTCGGCGTGCCCGTGCGGCTGCCGCGCGAATGGGTCTCCACCACGAGCCGCGTTCGCGTCAACCTCGTTGCCACCGGCTCGCCGGCTGTCTCGAGCGGCCTCCTGACCCAGGACGCGATCGCGTCGTTCGACTGGCGTCTTGCGATCGGCGACGTGGAGCTCAGCGAGGCAGAGCTCGAGGAGCTCGCCGCCGCCAAGGAGCCGCTCATCCGCCTTCGCGGCAAATGGCACGCACTCCGCGCCTCGGAGGTCGAAAAGGCCCTTCGCTTCCTCGAGCGCCGTGATCGCACCGCCGGAGTGGTCGATCTCGTGCGGGCCGTCGCCGGCCTCGAGACCGACGAGGCGGGCGTCGAGCTCGGCGACGTGGTGCTCGACGAGAGCCTCGGCAACCTGCTCGCCCACGCCGAGGACCGTCGCTTCCGCTCGTTGCCGACGCCGGCGGGCATGAGCCACGACCTCTTCCCGTTCCAGGAGCACGGCCACGGGTGGCTGCGGCTTCTCGGCGATCTGCGCGTCGGTGGGATCCTCGCCGACGACATGGGCCTCGGCAAGACGGTGCAGGCGATCGCGGCCCTCGTCTCCGAACGAGAGGAAGGCGCCGTGCCGGGCCCGACGCTCGTCGTCTGCCCGATGAGCGTCGCGCAGCAGTGGGAGCGCGAGATCCACCGCTTCGCCCCCGGTCTCCGCGCGCACCTCCATCACGGGCCTTCGCGCCTCGCCGGCGACGCCTTCGCCGATGTCGCGCTCGCCTCCGACGTCGTCGTCACCTCATACGACGTGGTCACGCGCGACATCGCGCTGCTCGAGTGCGTCCAATGGGATCGCCTTGTGCTCGACGAGGCGCAGGACGCGAAGAATCCGCGTACGAAGCGTCACCGAGCGCTCCGAAGGATCCCGCGCCGGCGGACGCTCGCGATGACCGGCACACCGATCGAGAACCGGCTCGGCGAACTGTGGTCGATCATGGAGCTCGTCAACCCGGGTCTGCTCGGCTCCCGCGAGGCGTTCGATCGGACGTTCGCGCGCCCGATCGAGGTGCGTCGCGACGCCGTCGCGCTCGAGCGTCTCCGCTCCCTCGTCGGGCCGTTCGTCCTGCGACGGACGAAGGACGCGGCGGAGGTCGACCTCGAGCTGCCACCGATCACGATCACGAAGGTGCGCTGCCACCTGACGGTCGAGCAGGCCGGGCTCTACCGGGCGACGGTCGACCGGTGGATGCCGCGCATCGAGCAGCACGAGCGGCGGTTCGACCGGCGCGGGGCCGTGCTCGCGATGCTCGGGCAGCTGAAGCAGCTCTGCAACCACCCCGAGCTCGTGCTCCCCACCGGCAGGCCGCTCCAGGGCCGCTCCGGCAAGCTCGAGCGGCTCGTCGAGCTGCTGGCGGACGTCCCCGCCGACGACAAGGCGCTCGTCTTCACGCAGTACCCGGGCTTCGAGCGGCTTGCGCCGCATCTCGCGATGCGGCTCGATCGCGAGGTCGGATTCTTCCATGGCCGCCTCTCGGCCCAGGCGCGCGACGCGCTCCTCGCGCGCTTCGAGCGCGCTGACGGCCCGTCGCTGCTCGTCGTCTCCCTCCGCGCGGGAGGGCGCGGGCTCAACCTACCGGCGGCCAACCACGTGCTCCACTTCGATCGCTGGTGGAACCCCGCGGTCGAGCAGCAGGCAACCGATCGCGTGCACCGCCTCGGGCAGCGCAAGCCGGTGCACGTGACGAGCTTCGTCTGCACCGCGACGGTGGAGGAGCGGATCGACGCCCTCCTCGACGCGAAACGCGAGCTCGCCGCACAGGTCATGGCCGGACGCCCGGACGACTGGCTGGGCGACCTCGATCTGGACACGATCCGGGCGGCCGTCGCTCTCGCGCCGGACGCGGTCGAGGTGGCGGCGTGAACGAGTGGGTGCTCGAGAGCGGTCTGCCCGTCTTCGTCGCCGGCGAGGACGACAGGATCGGCGCAGGTCCGTGGGCCCGCTGGCTCGCGAGCGCCGTCGTCCCGGACGAGAGCTCGCCGCGCGCCGAGCGCGGACGAGAGCTTGCGCGCGTGGGTGCCGTCAGCCGGGTCACCATCGGGGAGGGCGTCGTCACCGCCGCCGTGGCGAGCTCCGGTGGCGGCGCGTACGAGACACGGATCGAGGCACCAGTCGTGCCGCCGCACGTCTGGACGAACGTCGTCCGGGATGCGCGCCGGAGCCCGACGCTCGCGGCGGGCGTCGAAGGAACCCAGCAGTCTGTACACCTCGCGCACCGCATGGAGACCCAGCTCGAGCAGCCGCTCGTGCCACCTGCGCGCCGGATCCGACGGTCGTGCACGTGTCCCGACGCCGAGCACGCTCACGTGTGCAAGCACGTTGCCGCGGTCGCATTCGTCGTCGCCGACGCGATCGACGTCGATCCGTCGATTCTCCTCGTCTGGCGCGGCTGCGAGCCGGCTCACGCGCCCGCCTCGCGCTCCGGCGACCCGTGGAACGCACGCCCCCTGCCCGATACTCCCGAGGCTCGCGCGCTGCCGCCGGGCGCGGTCGTCAAACGACTCGGTCGGAGCGGGATTCGCGTGGGCGACGAGGATCTCGCGGACGCGCTCTCACCGGCGTACCGTGCGTTCGCCACACTCGCCGCGGACGTGCGATGATCGGTATGTGGAGCAGCGTCTGAGCCTCGTCACCCTCGGGGTGCGCGACATCGATCGGGCGCGGAACTTCTACGAAGCGCTCGGCTGGAGAGTCACCTCCGGCACCGACGACATCGTGTTCTTCCAGACAGGGTGCATGGTCGTCGCGCTCTGGGATCGCGCGAGGCTCGCCGACGACTCTGCCGTCGTCGACGGGGGCGCCTGGGGTGGGATCACGCTCGCCCACAACGTCCGCTCGAACGACGAGGTGGACGCCGTGATCGACGAGGCGCGCACGGCCGGCGCGACGATCGGGCGCGAGCCCGCGCCGACGTTCTGGGGCGGGTACTCCGCGGTCTTCGTCGACCCCGACGGGCACCCGTGGGAAGTGGCCAACAACCCGTCCTGGCGACTCGCGCCCGACGGCGCAGTCGTGCTCTGAGCTCCGCGGGCTACTCCGGGACGCCGCTGCCGCGCAAGCTCGGGATCGAGGAGGGATCGACCTTCGCGATCCTCGACGATCCCGGAGTCGCCGACGCGCTGATCGCCCCGCTCCCGGCAGGTGCGCGCCGGGTCCCGGAGCCGGCCGAGGCCGACGTTGTCGTCTGCTTCACGAGGTCGCGCGAGCACCTCGCTACGCGGCTACCGCCGCTCGGCGAGGCGATCTTCCCGCAGCGGCTGCTCTGGATCGCCTGGCCGAAGCGCACCGCCGGCATCGCGACGGACGTCACGGAGGACGTCGTCCGCGAGGTGGCGCTCCCGCTCGGGCTCGTCGACACGAAGGTCGCGGCGATCGACGCCACCTGGTCGGGACTGCGACTCGTCTGGCGACGCGAGCTGCGCGACCGGCGACCTACCCGAGGACGTTGATCGCACGGGCCGCGACGAGCAGTACCGTCACGCCCGAGACCGTCGCCTCGATCGCCATGAGGAGCTTTGCCGAGTGGGTCAGGGGCATCGCGTCGGTCGGGCTGAACGCAACGGAGTTCGTCACCGAGAGGTATGCGTAGTCGACGAGCCTCGGCGACCACCCGGGCCGCGCGAGCTGCACGTACTCGTCTTGCGGAAACTGAAAGTCGGGCCACTCGCGCCGGTCAGCGACGGCGCGGGCGACGGGACCGCCGCAGTCGAGCTCCCAGAAGACGAGCGCGAAGGTGATCGCGTTCGTCATGAGGACAACGGTGGCGCTCGCAAGGAGCTGAAGCCCGCCCGGCGCCCACGTTGTCAGCGAGACGACGACGCAGCCGATCCCGGCCGCGTTGCCGCAGCCGAGCAGGACGAGCAGCCCGATCACGACCTCGCGGCGGCGCCGGTCGACGCCCATGTGGCCGCCCTGTACCTCCGCGCCGAGCGTACGATCGTCGCGTGGAGCAGCGCGAGCTGGGACGAAGCAGTGTCGACGTCTCGCGGATCATCCTCGGCTGCGGCAACTTCGGCGGGATTGGCTCGGATCCGGCGCATCACGGCGCGGGCACAAGTCGGGAT
>JACDBY010000030.1 GCA_013694685.1 Actinomycetota bacterium | reverse complement strand
ATAGAGCTCGGCCGGCTCGAGCCGGCCGTAGGTGACGACGATCGCGACGCAGAGGAGCGCCCAGAGCGCGCAGGTGACGAGCGCCTCTCCCTGGGTCGTCGCCCGTCGCACCTCGCGACGGTAACCGGCAGCGCCGGACAGGATCCGGCGCCTACACGGCGACGGTCTGCAGACCGAGCTCCTCGAGCACGGCTCGCGCGGCCTAGCGCACCGAGGTCCGGTGCGTCCGACGCTGGGCGGGTGGCTTGCCTTGAGGGAACGACTCAGGCTGCGAGGAGCTTCTCGAAGCGCGCGGGCTCGTCGAACGGGCCGATCACGGCCAGCCGGAGCTCGCCACCGAGGATCTCGGCCGCAACCCGCTGCACATCCTCGGCCGTCACCGCGTCGAGCCCGGTCAGGATCTCCTCGGGCTCGACGGCCCGGCCCTCGAGCGCCTCGCGGCGGAGTCCGAACATGATCGTCGCGTGCGGGCTCTCGAGACCGAGGACGAAGCGTCCCTTCGCAAACGAGCGCGCCTTCTCGAGCTCCTCCGGGGGGACGGGCTCGATCACGACGCGCCTCAGCTCCTCCACGATCGTCTCGACCGCCTCGTCGATCCGGCTCAGATCGACACCCGCCTGGGCCGCGAGGGTTCCGGCGTCGGCATACGAGCTGGCGCCCGCGTAGACGTAGTAGGCCAGCCCGCGCCGCTCGCGCACCTCGGTGAAGAGAC
This sequence comes from Actinomycetota bacterium, assembly GCA_013694685.1. Lineage (GTDB taxonomy): Bacteria > Actinomycetota > Thermoleophilia > Gaiellales > Gaiellaceae > Gaiella. The sequence goes on along the minus strand of JACDBY010000030.1, from coordinate 3,716 downwards.
GCGACGACATGCCGCCGCCGAGGACCGTGGAGAGAAGCTGGAGCACGTACCGGTCGGGATGGCCGTGCGGGTGGCTGCGTGCCCCGATCACGAGGTGCGCCTGATCCGACTGCTTCGTGTGGATGCGGACGCTCGAGCCCGTGACCGGGAGCTCGACGGGTGGCGGTGTCCCGGTTGTCTCGCCCGGGATGTCGCCGAGGAGCTCCTCGAGCCGCTCGACGAGGTCGTCGCCGACCCGGCCGCCGAGCCCGACGATCATCCGCTCGGGTCGGTACCAGCGGTCGAGGTAGCCGAGAAACGTCTCGCGCGTTGCCGCGCGCACGGTCTCCTCGGTGCCGATGATGTCCCAACCGAGCGGCTGGTCACCGTAGAGGTGCCGCTCCCAGACGTTCCCGATGTAGCTCCGCGGCGTGTCGGCGTACATGTTCATCTCCTCGACGATCACGCCCTTCTCGCGGTCGATCTCCTCCGCGTCGAAGCGCGAGTTGCGGAGCATGTCGACGAGCACGTCGAGCGCGATATCGCGTGTCTCGGCGGCGCACTTGACGTAGTAGGCGGACACCTCCTTGCCCGTGAAGGCGTTGAATTCGCCCCCGATCGAGTCGATCTCCGTCGCGATGTCGCGCGCCGTCGGGCGCCGCTCGGTGCCCTTGAAGAAGAGGTGCTCGGCGAAATGGGCGATCCCGCTCTCCTCGCGCCGCTCGTACCGGGAGCCGGCCGAGAACATCACGAAGCACGAGACCGACTGCGCGTGGCTCATCGGCGCGGTGAGGACGCGCGTGCCGTTGCCGAGCGTCGTACGTTCGAACGAAGCCATGCGAACGATGCTAGCCGGGCGCGGCGGGTGTGCCGCGAGACCACCAGGCCGCGAGCAGCTCCTGTTCGCGCTCGGGCGCGAGTCCGACTCCGGCGACTGTCTCGGCGCGCTCGAGGGTCGCGGCGACCGTCTCGTCGAGCGACCGGAAGACGAGCCCGGCCGCGATCGCCCGCGAGACGTCGACCTCGAGAAAGTGCCGCCAGTCCTCGTTTCTCGTATCGAGCCAGAGCGGCAGCTCCATCCATTCGTCGACCTCGTGCTCTGCGAGGAACGCGTCGTCGACCTCGACCGCGCGGGCGCTCGCATCCGTCACGCGCCGTGCGGCGTCGACGACCGCGCCCATCGTGGTCGGCCCGGTCGCGTTGAACGGCCCGGCGAGCCCACCCTCCGCGGCGAGGACGATCCAGCGAGCGAGGTCGCGGACGTCGACGAGCTGGAGCGGCCGCCACGCAGGCCCGGGGACGAGCACGTCGCCGCCGCGGGCGATCCGGTGGGGCCAGTAGGTGAAACGCCCGGTCGGGTCGTGCGGCCCGACGATGAGACCAGCGCGAATCGCTGCCGATCGGCCCGGGAACGAGGTCTCGACCATCTGCTCGCAGAGCGCCTTCAGCGCGCCGTAGTCCTTCCCGATCGCTTCGGAGCCAGGCTCGGAGAGCTGGGCGAGCGGCGCTCCCTCGTCGACGATCTCCGCGAACGACGCGTAGACCGAGATGCTCGAGACGAAGACGTAATGCTCGACAGCGTCGGCGAGCAGCGCGGCGCCCGCGGCGACCACGCGCGGGAGGTAGCCGGACGTGTCGACGACCGCGTCCCACTCCCGGCCGCGTAGCCCGTCGAGTCCGCTGACCCGGTCGCCGGCGATCCGCTCGAGCTCGGGGTAGAGCTCCGAGCCCGTCTGGCCGCGGTTGAAGAGCGTCACGACGTGGCCGTGCTCGAGCGCGGCGTCGATCACCGCGCGCCCGAGGAACTTCGGGCCGCCGAGGAGCAGCAGCCTCATACGAGCTCTGCGAGACCGGCGAGGAGCCGATCGACCTCCTCGGCGGTCGTGTAATGCACGATCCCGGCCCGCACCGCCCCGTCCACCTCGTCGAGCCCCAGTCGGCGCATGGTCTCGAGCGCGTAGTAGTTGCCCGACCAGACCGCGATGTCGCGCGTCGCCAGGTGCTCGGCAACCGAGCGAGCGGTCCGCTCCGCGACGCTGAAGCAGAAGGTCGGCACGCGACCCTCCATCGTCGGCAGTCCGTGGAGCATGACCCCGTCCGGCAGACCGTCGAGGAATCGCGCGCCGAGGCCGTGCTCGTGGGCGACGATCCCGTCCCAGCCGAGGGAGTCGATGTAGTCGACGGCGGCGACGAACCCGGCGAGGAGCTCGTGCTGGGAGGTCCCGAGCTCGAAGCGATGTCCAACGGGCTCATCGGCGGCGGGGCGCACCTTGTACGGACGCCAGGCCCGGAGGAACTCCTCGCGGCCGAATGCCATCCCCATGTGAGGACCGAAGAACTTGTACGGCGAGCAGATGAGCACGTCGCAGCCCCAGGCGGCGACGTCGATCGGGCCGTGAGGGCCGTAGTGCACGGCGTCGACCCAGGCGAGCGCGCCCACCGAGTGCGCGAGCTCCACGACGCGCCGCACATCCGGGGCCGTGCCGACCGAGTTCGCGGCGGCGGGGAAGGCGACCACCCTCGTTCTCGCCGTGAGCTGCCGCTCGAGATCGTCGTAGTCGAGTGAAAGATCGTCGTGGACGTCGACGAAACCGATCGAGATGCCGATGTCGTCCTCGAGCGCGAGCCACGGCGCGACGTTCGCATCGTGGTCGAGCCGCGTCACGAGCACCTCGTCGCCCGGTGCCAGCTCGCGCGCGAACGCACGGGTGAGGAGGAAGTTGAGTGCCGTCATGCTCTGCCCGAACGCAACTTCGCGCGCCGAGCAGCCGAGGAACGACGCGGCCCGCTCGTGGGCCAGCTCGACGAGCTCGTCGGTGCGACGAGACGTCTCGTAGGGCGCGCCGATGTTCGCGTTCGACTCCCTGAGGTAGGTCGAGATCGCGTCGATCACCTCGTCCGGGCACTGCGTCCCCCCCGGCCCGTCGAAGAAGGCCAGCGGCCGGGCGAGTGCGGAGAAGCGTGAGCGAACGGCGTGGACGTCGAGCGCTGTGGCGCTCACGCGACCCGCCAGACGTACGTCGGCTTCGCGGTCAGCGAGGCGCCGACGAAGCAGTCGCGCTCGCCCTTCGCCAGGAGCTCGGCGACCGTCTCGTCGTCGGGCTTCGGGTCGAACGTGACCTCGCCCTCGAACACGACCTCGACGAACGCGAACCGGCCGTCCTCGTCGCGACGGGTGACGGTGCCGCGTGCGCCCGCGCTCGAGGTGAGCCGCACACCCGCCCGGACGCAGTGGAACCGCAGGCTCGTGAGCGTGCATCGCGCGAGACCGGCGAGCACGAGGTGCTCGGGCGTCCAGGTCGCCTCGTCGGCCCCGGCGAGAACGCCGCCGTCGCGATCGGACCGGACATCCCAGGTCTCGTCGAGCGAGACGGCGTAGTCGAACGACTTCGGGCGCGCGGACACGGGGCCAGCCTAGATGGCCCGCCGTCCGGCCGGTCCCGTACGGTTGTGATCCATGCAGCGGTTGCGGCCGTTGGACGAGCAGGAGTGCTACCTCCGATGCTACGGCTGGGTGGGCGGTGACGACGCCGTCAGGGTCAGACGACCCGGCGACGACGAGCCCGAGGGGGTCGCGGTGCTGACCGAGCGCATCAGGTTGGCGTTCGAGGCGCGCCTCGAGGGGCGCGCCGAAGCCGCGTAAGAGCCGGCACGCGAGCTCGTGGAGTTCCCGTCTCGATGCGCTGCAGTCGCCCACCCGAGTCGGTCTGGCTCTGGATCGTTCGACTGGTTGGCGC
>JACDBY010000177.1 GCA_013694685.1 Actinomycetota bacterium | reverse complement strand
ACGAACGCGATCGCGACGTCCTCGTCCACCGGTTCCTGCTCGAGCTCGGCGAGGAGGAGACGGCAGCCGCCCTCGGCGTCAGGCGTGGAACCGTCAAGTCACGCACGTCCCGTGCGCTGGAGCGCCTGCGTGCAACCGTCGGGGAGGGGCTGCGATGAACGACCTCGACCGCGAGCTCGAGGAGCTCGCGCGCGCGATCGACTGGCCGGACACTCCGGACATGGCGTCACTCGTCGGAGCGCGCCTCCGCGAGCCGCGACCGCGGGTCATCCGCCGTCGGCCGCTCGTGCTCGTCGTCGCCCTCGTGCTCGCCGCGTTGCTTGCCGTGCTCGCGGTGCCGCCGGCGCGGACAGCCGTCCTCGACTGGCTCGGGATCGGCGGCGCGAGGATCACCGTCGTCGACGAGCTGCCGCCCGTGCGAACCGTGCCCGGGCTCGAGATTCTCGGCGACCGCGTCAGCCTCACGGTGGCGCGTGAGCGGGCCGGCTTTCCATTCTCGGCGCCGCCGGAGGGAGAGCCGCTCCCGGACGAGGTGCGCGTCGCACCCGGCGGGCGCGTGAGCTACGTCTGGCGCGAGGGTGAGCGCGTCCGGCTACTCGTCACTCAGTTTCCGGGCAGCGTCGACGACCCGGCGATCGTGAAGAAGCTCATCGGTTCGGGGACGGCAGTCGAGGCGCTCGACCTCGACGGCGATCGTGCCGTCTGGCTCGTCGGAGGCCCGCACGTCGTGCTCTTCGTCGCGCCCGACGGCACTGTCCGAGACGACAGCGGCTGGCTCGCCGGAAACACGCTGCTCGTCGACCGGGACGGGGTCACGCTCCGGATCGAAGGTGCGCTCGAGCGCGACGAAGCAATCGTCCTGGCCCGCGCGCTCCGGCCTTGATGGCACGCAGATCCCTCACTCGAGGGATGTAAACGCCGGAAGGGGTACCTCGTTCGAGGGACACAACTCCCTGGAACGAGGGATGACGCGCCACTCGCGGGTGAGTACAAGGCGTAAGGGGGAGGGGAGCCGAGCCGTGCCCGTCCGGTCAGCCGGGCGGGCGCGCCGGCTTGGCTGACGAGGCCCGAGGGACGAGTGAGAGTTGCGCGGTGAGCTCGTCCGGGAGCGCGATCGGCACTCCGAGACGCCCACCGTCGTCTCGAGTGCGCATCTGTCGGTTCGCAAGATGCCCGAAGGCTGGATCTTCAGCGACAAGCGCAGCGGAATCTTCACGGAAGACGAACGCATCAACGAGATGTTTCTTCCGGCTACCTGAACTCTGCGCTAGCGACATTCTTCATGAAGAAGCTGATCAACACAACGGCCACTGCTCATCTCGGTTACGTCGAGAAGCTTCCTTTCCGTCGTCCATCGCTTGACCCAGAAGCCGCCGTGGTTGACCGGGTCGAGCAGGTCGTCGCCTCCCTGCAGGCGAACCCAGCTGCCGATGTGGACTCGTTGCCGCGAGATCGACGACCTGATCTTCGACCTCTTCGAGATACACGGCTCGCGCGATGAGGTCAGGCGCTTCTACGAGACGGTCGGGCGAGTCGGCGCTGACGCGGCGGATCAGGCAGCGACGGCGTAAACCTCGACGTGCCCTCGCTCCGCGAGGTGCAGTTCCACGAGCAGGGCGCGGAGCCCGTCCGCGCACTTGGCGTCCGGCAGGAGTTCGAACGGACACAGCTCGCCCGTGGGCATGCGCTCGTCGCCCAGGACGCGGAGAGTGTCGGCAAATCCCGGATTGGCAAGGTCGTCGGCGACCACCGGGAGCCCGATCCATGTGACGCCGCCAAGGTCTTTGGCGCGCACGGTTCCGTCATCGTGACGCTCGACGGTCCAACCGCAGCCGCGGTAGTACGTCTCGAGTACGTCCGTGAGCTGCAGCCGGACGTCATGCATCAGCAGGTGATGCTGATCGCATGCGGGCCGGACGTACCCAGTAGAGGTGATTCTCTTGCTCATTCGACCAGGTCGGCGCCTTCGAACTGCCTGATCGGCTCCCGCGCCGCTTCGGGGATCGGCACCGGACGCCGCGTCGCGAGGTCGACCAGCACGAGCGCCTGGGTCGCCGTCACCATGAGCAGCTCGTCGGGGCGCCGCACCGCCGCGCAGTCGTAGGTGACGCTCGTGCGACCCAGCCGGCTGACGCGGACGAAGCACTCGAGCAGGTCGTCGAAGCGGGCGGGTGCGTGATATTCGACGTTCGAGGCGCGCATCACGAACTCCGCGCCGTCGACGCC
>JACDBY010000011.1 GCA_013694685.1 Actinomycetota bacterium | reverse complement strand
CCTGAGCGTCGTATCCGCTCGCTGTCCGGCGGAACGGCTCCTTGAGGTTGAGGTACCAGCCTGCGAAGCGCCGCTCCAGGCCTTCCCAGAAGAGCATCACGGAGTACGCCTCACCCGGTCGTCGCAGCGCGAGCATCCCGTGGTCTTGCCAGCAGCTCCTTCCGGTCCAGGGATGCGGTCGTCCGTCGGCACTCGGTGGGAGGCGAAGGGCGCCTCCTCGGGAAGGAGGTACGTCACGAGCAGGTCGGGGTTGTCCTCCACCACGTACGCGGGCATGGCGAACCACGGCCTGCCGCGCCAGAGCTCTCGATGGACGATCACCTGGCCGTGCCCCCACGCCACGGGGCGAGGCTAGCGGGATACGCTGCGTCGGGCGATGGCGCAACCCGAGATCTCGAGCGTTCCGGAACGGAGCGCTGACCCCGGGTCGCGACCCGACCTGACGGTCGTCGTGACGCTCTTCCAGGAGCACGCGACGCTGGAGGAGCTCCATCGGCGGCTGACGACGGCGCTCGCGTCGTTCGGCCGGAGCTACGAGGTGATCTACGTCGACGACGGCTCGACCGACGGTACGTTTGCGGCGCTCGAGCGGATCCACGACGGCGACGAGCGTGTCAGGGCCGTCCGGCTCAAGCGCAACGCCGGTCAGCATCCAGCGATGCATGCGGGGCTCTCCCGCGCCCGTGGCGCGATCGTCGTGACGATGGACGGCGACCTTCAGAATCCGCCGGAGGACGTGCCTCGGCTCATCGAGGCCGTCGAGGCGGGGAACGATGTCGCGAGCGGTCGCCGTACGTCCCGCCACGACTCGTGGGGCCGGACCATCCCGTCGAAGCTCATCAACGGCATGCTGCGCCGCTTCACCGGTGTCGAGATCGCCGACTTCGGCTGTGCGTTCAATGCCTATCGGCGCGACGCGGTCGAGCCGATGCTCGGCGCGATCGGCCGGCAGAAGTTCACGAAGGCGCTCGTACTCTCCGGCGGTGCCTCCGTCATCGAGGTCGACGTCGGGCATGCGCCGCGACACGACGCGTCGAGGTACTCGCCGCTCCGGTTGACGCGCCTCGCGCTGCACGTTCTCGCGGGCTTCTGGCCGCAGCCGATCCAGACGGTCGGGATCCTGCTCGGCACGCTGTGCTCTCTTGCCTCGCTCGCCATCGGGACGTACGGCCTCGTCTTCTGGATCTCGGAGGGCAACTTCCCCGGTCCGCTCCTCCTCGGCGCACTCGTCGTCGCGGTGCTCGGGATCCAGGGCTTCATCCTCGCACTCGTCGGCGAGCATCTGGGCAGAATCCAGCGCGTGGTGGAGCACCGTCCCCTGTACCTGGTCGATCGAGAGCTGTGAGCGTGGCCGACGAGCCGAGACCAAGCTTGTGTTGATTCAACACAAGCGTGGTCAGGCGACCGCGTGCCTCGGGCTCGGCAGAGAGGGACGACGGGAGCACCGGACGGACAGCACTCGATGAGCCGGGTGCTCGTCACCGGCGGGGCCGGGTTCATCCCATCGAACCTCATCAGGCACCTGCTCGAGCACACTGCGCACGAGGTGATCTCGCTCGACGCGCTCACCTACGCCGGGAATCTCGAGAACCTCGCCGATGTCCTCAGCCATCCGCGTCTCGAGTTCGTGCACGGCGACATCCGCGACGCGGGGCTCGTATGCGAGCTCGTCTCCGGCGTCGAGGTGATCGTCAACGCGGCGGCCGAGTCGCACGTCGAGAAGTCGATCGACGAGGGCGCCTCCGAGTTCGTGACGACGAACGTGGAGGGGACGCAGATCCTGCTCGACGCGATCCGCGAGACGCCGGTCGAGCGCTTCCTGCTCGTCTCCTCGAGCGAGGTGTACGGAACCGCGGAGCGCGACCCGATGGACGAGGCGCACCCGCTCAACCCGCGCAGCCCCTACGCGGGAACGAAGGCCGGGGGCGACCGGCTCGCCTACAGCTACTGGGTCACCTATGGCCTGCCGATCGCGATCGTGCGGCCGTTCAACAACTACGGGCCGCGGCAGCATCCGGAGAAGGTCGTGCCGCGCTTCATCACGCAGGCGCTGGACGGCGAGGCGCTGACGATCCACGGCGACGGGTCGGCGAGCCGCGACTGGCTGCACGTGGACGACACGGCGACCGCGATCGAGTCGCTCATCGAAGCGCCGCTCGAGGCGATCGCCGGTGAGGCGATCAACGTCGCGACCGGGCGCGACCTCACCGTCTCCGAGATCGCCGCGCGCGTCCTCGAAGCCGTCGGGAACCCCCACGCGACGACGGCGCACGTGGGCGAGCGGCCGGGACAGGTGGCACGTCACATCGGCTCGACCGAGAAGCTCGCGCGGGTCACCGGCTGGCGGGCCTCCGTCGAGTTCGAGGAGGGGCTCGAGCGCACGGTCGCGTGGTACCGCGAGAACGAGGCCTGGTGGCGGGGCGTCCTCGGACGCGACCGCGTCTCCTCGTCCTAGGGGCAGGCCCGGCCCAGCTCGGGCTGCTCGAGGCCGCGCAGGCCCGCGGCGACCTCGAGGTGATCGCGGCGGACAGCGATCCTCGAGCGGTCGGGCTCGCGCTCGCGGACGAGCACGCCCTCGTCTCCTCCGAGGACGAGGAGGCGATCGATCGCCTGGCGCGTGCGCGCGATGTCGCCGGGATCGTCTCGCCGGGGGCGGACTGGCCGGTCGGGATCGCGGCGCGTGTCGCGGCGCGGCTCGGCCTCCCGCATCCGATCGACGGTGCGACCGCTGCGGTCGCGACGTCGAAACGTCGCCAACGGGAGAGATTCGCGGCTGCGTGTGTGCCGCAACCGCGTGTGATCGACCCACCGCGAGCGCCGTGCGTCGTCAAGGCGCCGGACCGCCAGGGACAGCGC
>JACDBY010000005.1 GCA_013694685.1 Actinomycetota bacterium | reverse complement strand
AGAGCTCGTCCATCGAGAGAGCCTACGGCCCGTCGGAGCCCGAACGGGACCTGGCTCCCGCGGACGCCTTGACAGAAATCGGTGTCTGACACCGATTTCGAGCTTTGCGCCCGCACGAGTGGCGCATCGAGGGGAGAAACGGCTTGTGGAGGGCCGTCGGTCCCTCCGCGTCACGGTCAGCCCGTCGCCTCGGGGGACTGTACTCCCGCTTCGGCTAATGCGACGCATAAGGGGCTCTCATGGGTGGTACCGTTCGTCGGATGCCAGCGATCGCCGAGCTCGTCGGGCCGACCGACGTCGAGTCACTCACCGCCGAGCAGATCGTCGAGACCGTCCTCGAACGGCTCCACCCGCGTGTCGCGCTCGCTTGCTCGTTCCAGAAGGAAGAGAGCGTTCTGCTCGACATGCTCCTCGAGCGAGAGCCGCAGACCCGCGTCTTCGCGCTCGACACCCATGTGCTCTTCCCCGAGACGTACGCGCTCTGGCGCGAGCTCGAGCAGCGCTACGGCATCCGGATCGAGGTCTTCGAGGGACCCTCGCTCGGTCGCCAGGCGGCAACACACGGCGAGGCGCTCTGGGAGCGAAACCCGGATCTCTGCTGCTCGATCAGGAAGATCGGGCCGCTTGGCGCCGCCCTCGCAGGACTCGATGGGTGGATCACCGGCGTCCGGCGCGACCAGGCGCCGAGTCGTGCGGAGACGCCGAAGCTCGGCTGGGACGAGCGCCACGAGCTCTGGAAGGCGAGCCCGCTCGCCGACTGGTCGGACGAGGACGTCTGGGAGTACGTCCGCGAGCGCGACCTGCCCGTGAACCCGCTGCACGAGCGGGGGTATGCCTCGATCGGCTGCACGCACTGCACACAGCCCGGCACAGGCCGGCAGGGTCGCTGGGTCGCGAGCGCGAAGAGCGAGTGCGGGCTCCACGCCTGACGACTGGGCCGCCGTGACGTCGAAAGCCCCTCTCGTCCACCTCTCGCACCTCGACGTGCTCGAGGCGGAGGCGATCCACATCATGCGCGAGGTCGCGGCCGAGCTCGAGCGGCCCGTGCTCCTCTTCTCCGGCGGCAAGGACTCGATCGTCCTCCTGCGGCTGGCGGAGAAGGCGTTCCGCCCCGGCCGCTTCCCCTTTCCGCTGATGCACGTCGACACGGGCCACAACTTCCCGGAGGCGATCGAGTACCGCGACCGGCGGGTCGGCGAGCTCGGTGAGCGCCTGGTCGTCGCTTCCGTCCAGGAGTCGATCGACCGTGGCCGCGTCGTGGAGCAGACAGGGCCACGAGCCTCGCGGAACCAGCTCCAGACGACGACGCTCCTCGACGCAATGACCGAGCACGGCTTCGACGCGGCGATCGGCGGTGCCCGCCGCGACGAGGAGCGCTCGCGCGCGAAGGAGCGGATCTTCTCGTTCCGCGACGACTTCGGGCAGTGGGACCCGCGCGCGCAGCGACCGGAGCTGTGGAACCTCTACAACGGACGGATCCGCAAGGGCGAGCAGGTGCGCGTCTTTCCGATCTCGAACTGGACGGAGCTCGACGTGTGGCAGTACGTCGCGCGCGAGGAGCTGGAGCTGCCCGCGATCTACTTCGCCCACGAGCGCGAGGTGTTCGAGCGCGACGGGATGCTCTACGCGGCATCGGAGTTCGTCGAGCGCTATCCGACCGAGGAGCCGTTCAGCGAATGGGTGCGCTTCCGAACGGTCGGCGACATGTCGTGCACCGGCGGCGTCCGCTCCCGGGCCGAGACGATCGCCGAGGTGGTGGGCGAGATCGCCGCCACCCGGATCACCGAGCGTGGCGAGACGCGCGCAGACGACAAGGTGTCCGAAGCCGCGATGGAAGACCGCAAGCGCCTGGGCTACTTCTGATGGAGACGCTCGACCACGCGGCGTTCCTGACGGACGAGGCCGCCGCGACCGAGCTCCTCCGCCTCGTCACCTGCGGCTCGGTTGACGACGGTAAGTCGACCCTGATCGGTCGACTGCTCTTCGACACGAAGCAGGTGATGGCCGACCAGCTCGAGCACGTCGAGGAGACGAGCGAGAGACGCGGCGACGGCTATGTCAACCTCGCGCTCCTGACGGACGGCCTGCGCGCCGAGCGCGAGCAGGGCATCACGATCGACGTCGCCTACCGGTCGTTCGTGACGCCGTCGCGCCGCTTCCAGCTCGCCGACGCGCCGGGTCACGTCCAGTACACGCGGAACATGGTCACGGGCGCCTCTACCGCCGACGTAGCCGTCGTGCTGCTCGACGCCAGGCACGGCGTGATCGAGCAGACCCGGCGCCACACCTACATCGCCGCGATGCTCGGGATTCCCCACATCGTCTTCGCCGTGAACAAGATGGACCTGGTCGACTTCGACGAGTCGCCCTTCAGGGCGATCGAGACCGAGCTGACCGAGCTCGCGAGCCGACTCGACGTGCGCGACGCGCTCGCGATCCCGATCGCAGCGCTTCCCGGCGACAACGTCGTCGACCCGTCCGAGCGCCTGTCGTGGTGGGATGGCGGCACGTTCCTCGAGCGGCTCGAGACGATCGCGATCGCCGGCGATCGGGATGCCGCGCACCGGCGCTTCCCTGTGCAGTGGGTGATCCGTCCCATGTCGGACGAGCACCACGACTTCCGGGGCTACGCGGGCCAGGTTGCGGGTGGTGAGTGGCGTGCGGGAGACGAGGTCGTCGTCCTGCCGTCGGGGCGGACGACGACCGTGGCAGCGGTCGAGACGCATGACCGGGCGCTCGACGTCGCAGTCCAGGGGCAGTCGGTGGTGATTCGGCTCGCCGACGCGCTCGATGTCGCGCGCGGAGACATGCTCTGCGATCCGGCCGACGCGCCCGTCGTCGCACGTGAGCTGGAGGCGATCGTGTGCTGGATGAGCGAGCGACCCGCCGCGAACGGCGCCCGGCTCGCCGTCAAGCACACGACGCGCTGGACGAGGGCGATCCTCGACGAGGTCTGCTCGGTGCTCGACGTCGAGAAGTTCGAGCAGGTTCCCGCCGACGGCCTCGCGCTCAACGACCTCGCCCGGGTGCGGCTCCGACTCGCCGGTCCGCTGCTCGTCGATCCGTACTCGGTGAACCGGCAGACGGGCTCGTTCGTGCTCGTCGACGAGGCGACGAACGAGACGGTCGGCGCGGGAATGGTCTTGAGCGCCGCGCCCTAGTGCCGCGTCTCGCGACGTACCGGAAACTGCTCCGGTGGAACGTCGCGAGTCCGGGGCACCAGGTGCCGGACAGGTCCGGCCCCTACACGGGTTTGCGGTGAGACGTTAGGAGTTGACGCACTAGCGTTGTCGCACTGCGCGACACGGACGGAGGTCGCCGGGAACGCAGGCTCTGAGCTCGGCGAGTACGAACACGTGTTCTATGATCCGAGGATGCAGGTGCACTACCGCGAGGACCCGTGTCGGAGCGCGCTCAACCGCGTCAAGGGGATGCCGTTCGACTGGTCGCTCAACCCGTACACGGGCTGCGCGCATCGCTGCACGTTCTGTTACGTGCGTGCGTTCGAAGCGCGCGCCGACCGGCCTGCGGACGACCGGTACGGCCGCTCGCTCCGCGTCAAGGTCAACATCGCCGAGGTGCTCCGCGGCGAGCTCGCGCGCGCGTCCTGGCGACGCGAGAGCGTGGCCGTCGGGGCAGCGACCGATCCCTACCAGCCGGCGGAGGGTCGCTACCGGCTGACGCGGGCGTGCGTCCAGGAGCTCGGCCGTGCGCGGACGCCCTTCTCGCTCATCACGCGTGGCCCGCTGATCCGGCGAGACCTGGACGTCCTGGTCGAGGCGGCGCGCAGGGCCCGCGTGCACGTGACGTTCTCGGTGCCGACGCTCGACGAGCGGATCTGGCGGACGACGGAGCCGGGCACCGCTCCTCCCCGCCGCCGCCTCGAAACGGTCCGTCTCCTGGCGGAAGCGGGGATCGACACGGGGGTCGCACTCGCACCGATCCTCCCCGGACTCTCCGACGACCCGTCGCACCTCGCCACCGTCGTGCGGGAGGCGCGGGCGGCGGGTGCGAGCGGCGTCTGGGCGAACGTCGTCCATCTCGGCCCGGGGACGCGGGAGCACTTCCTCGAAGCCCTGGCTCGCGACTGGCCCGAGCTCGTGCCGACCTACGAGCGGCTCTTCGCCGGCCGGCAGTACCTGCCGCGAGGCGAGACGGCGTCGGTTCGCTCGACGGTCAGACGATTCTCGGGTGAGCGCTGGCTGCCGCGTCGACCCCCGATCCAGCCAGAACCCGAGCCGGAGCAACTTGCCCTGCTCTGAGCGGTAGAACGAGCCGTCTTCCCCGCACCCTAGAATCCCGTGCGTGTCGGACACCGGCGAGAACGGGGAGATCACCGTCCTCATCGCCGACGACCACGAGGTCGTGCGGGAGGGGCTGCGGCTCGCGCTTCTGCGCTCCACGCACATTCGAGTCGTCGGCGAGGCGCCCGACGGCGAGACCGCCGTCGCTTTGACCGAGCGGCGACGACCCGACGTCGTGCTCATGGATCTGCGCATGCCGCAGATGGACGGGATCGAGGCGACCCAAGAGATCCTCGCCCGGGTCCCCGATGCCCGAGTGCTCGTCTTCACCGCCTACAGCGAGCGGGCGCTGCTCCAGCGAGGGCTCGAGTCCGGCGCACGTGGCTACGTGCTGAAGGAGACGCCGCACGAGACTCTGCTGAAGGCGATCGAGAAGGTCGCCGCCGGCGAGACCTACATCGATCCGGCGCTGATCTCATCGCTCGCGACGGGTCGCGACGGCCAGGAGATCCTGACCCAGCGGGAGCGCGAGATCCTCCAACTGCTCGCAGACGGGATGTCGAACGCGGAGGTCGCGACGCAACTCTTCATCTCCCAGGAGACCGTCAAGAGCCACGTCCGTCACATCCTCGCGAAGCTCGAGGCCGAGACCCGTACGCAGGCGGTCGCGATCGCGCTTCGCGAAGCCATGATCGATTGAGCGACGCGGATCGTCTCGCCGAGCGACTGATCGCGGAGCGGGCGGAGCGGAGGAGGATCGCCGAGCAGCTCCACGACGGTCCCGTGCAGCATGTCGCAGCGTTGTCGCAGATGCTCGACGCGACGGTGCACGCCATCGAGGACGGCGATCAGGTCGCAGGCGCTAGGCTCGCGTCCCGCGCGCTCCAGGTCGCCCGCGACGCCGCCGAGGAGCTCCGCGAGATCGTCTCGGGCCTCGAGCCGGTCGCGCTCGAGAAGCTCGGGCTCGAGGCCGCGGTGCGCGAGCTTGCGGAAAGAGCGGCAGCCCGCCACGGGACGACCGTCGAGGTGTCGATCGACGACGAGGTGCTCGGCGAGGGTGCTCGCTCGAGCCTCTTCCAGGTGATCCGGGAGACTCTCGATCAGGCTTTCCGGCGCGGCCCGCCGCAGCTGGTGGTGATCTCCCTCACGCGGACAGCCTCGGGTGGCGTCGACCTCGCTGTCTCGGACGACGGGTCGCCGGAACGACGTCAGGCCGTGCTCGACGGCTTCGCCGAGCGGGCGAAGGAGCTCAACGGCTCCTTCTCGTCGGTCCGCGACGGAGACCGGACAGTCATCCGCCTGACGCTGCCACCCTCCGCCGCCCAGCTGTAGGGGCCGGACCTGTCTGGCCCGCGGCCGTCGACCTGGCCGGATAGGGCCGGCCCTACGCTGGCAGTTCGTTCTGGACGTCGTGCTCGTCGGCGTAGGCCTGGACGAGCGGGTCGATCACCGCGGCGCCCTGCGGGAACGCGTAGTTGATCTTGACGAACGGCTCCCACTTGTCGGGCAACGCATCCTCGGGGAAGATCGCCTCCACGGGACACTCCGGCTCGCACGCACCGCAGTCGATGCACTCCTCCGGGTCGATGACGAGCATGCGCTCGAACTCGTGGATGCAGTCGACCGGGCACACGTCGATACACGACTTGTCCTTGATGTCGATGCAGGGCTCGCTGATGATGTACGTCATCGCACGGCGAGCCTAGCAACGCTGCTCGCTGACGATTCGCGCCGGCGCTTGGTCTCCTGACGTCTCATCGGAAACCGTGTGGGTGCCACACCTGTCCGGCATCGAGGGCCGTGGAATCGCGTCGTTCACCGACGGTTTTCGTTGGAACGTTGCGAGACGCGGCTAGCCGACGAGCTCGTCGACCACCTGTCGCGCGCGCTCGACGAGAGCGGACTTCACGATCACCTGATCGAATCCCGCTGCGTGGGCGCGTTGCAGCCCCACCGTGTCGGTGTGGTTCGTGAACCCGAGGATCGGCGTCTCCGGCCATGCGTCCGACACCTCGTCGGCATCGACGCGAGCGATGTCGCAGATCACGAGATCGGGTGGATCGGCGCTGTCGGTCGTGACGAGCCGGTGCCCGTCGAGCGGCCCCTCGAGCTTCGACCGGAACATGAGGTCGACCCCGACGAGCAGGATCGTCGCCATGTGCTGGGTTGTACCACGACAGGCACGCGCCGCGAGCATTCGATGGGCCTCGCTCTCTGGTATCAACGGCCTCGGATGAGCGGGAAGCGAACGGCCGCGACGGAACCGAACGCCGCGGCGCGGCAGCGAGACGTGGTCCGCGGAGCACGCACCGCGCTCGTCCTCCTCGTCGTGTTGCTCGTCGCGAGCTTCGTCGGCGCGGCGCTCGTCGCGAAGCGACTCAACGAGAGCGCACGGGACGAGTACGTCCGGGATGCGATTCCGCTCGCAACCCTCGTGCAGGATCTCGTGATCCAGATGCTGAACCAGGAGACGTCGGTGCGTGGCTACGTGATCACCGAGCGCCGTTCGCTGCTCAAGCCGTACGACGTGGGTCGCCGCGGGACGGCACGCGATCTCGTGGCGATGCGGGAGTATCTGCCGAGCCACCCCGGACTTGCGGAGCTCGTCGCCGAGGCTCGTCCCAAGATCGCGGCGCTCCAGGAATTCAACGAGGCGCAGATCGCACTCGTCGGGCAGGGAGGCGAGGCACTCGAGCTCGCCCGCAGCCGCACTTTGCGAGGCAAGGCGCTCTTCGACGAGTTTCGCGGTATCGCAGAGCGCATGCTCGTCGACACGGAAGCCTTCGTCGCGAACGCGCAGCGACGGAACGACGCCGACTATCGGAGGCTCGTGGGATATCTCGCAGGGCTCGGGACGCTCGCTCTCGCGATCGGCGGCGCGCTGATCGTCGTCGTCCCCCGCCGCCTCAGCTCGGCCTATGCCAGCGAGCGACTGGCGCGGGCGCGTGTCGATCGACTCCGTGCGGTGCAATTCGAGCTGACCGGCTCGCTCGAGGAGGACGAGGTGCGAGCCATCGTCACCCGTCAGGCCGTACAGCTCTTCGGGGCAGAAGGAGCCGCTGTCGTTCAGGTTCCCGAGACCGGCGCCATGGTCGTCCTCGCTGCGTCGTCGTTGAGTGCCGACGTGCGGCGGGGGATCGACACGCCCGACGGTGCACTCGGCGAGCAGGTTCGGGGCGTCGTTCTCCGTGCCCACGCGAAGACGGCGCGCGGCGAGCCCGACCAGATCGATGGTCCGCACGGCCAGACGATCGTCCTGACCCGTCTGGGAGGCGGGGAAGGCGCCGCCGAGTCGCTCGCGCTCGTCTACCGCGACGCCCGGTCCGTCGACGCCGAGCTCGGAACCGTCGCCACGTTCGGTCGTCAGGCATCACAGGCCCTCGAGAACGCGCGCCTCTACGCGCGCGAGCGCCATATCGCGGAGACGCTCCAGCGGAGCGCGATGCCTCGCTCCCTGCCGTCGTTCGAGAGCCTGCGGATCGCCGCCCGCTACCTGCCCGGTAGCACCGAGGCCGACATCGGCGGTGACTGGTTTGACGTCTTCACCCGCCCCGACGGTCAGATCTGTGCAGTCGTCGGCGACGTCGGCGGCAAGGGGGTCGAAGCAGCGTCGCAGATGGGCCAGCTGCGGAGCGCGCTCCGGGCGTTCGCCCTCGACGCGGCCAGCCCGGCCGACGTGCTGCGATCGCTCGGCCGCTACCGAACCGACGACGACGAGCTCTTCGCAACCGTGGCCGTCGTCCTGATCGACGCGACCGCGAATCGCGCGTCGATCGCTCTCGCGGGTCATCCCCCGCCCCTGCTTCGCCATGCGGATGGGAGTGCCACGTTTCTCGAAGGCGGCCGAGGTGCACCGCTCGGGGTCGGGATCGAGCTACCAGTCGAGAATGCCGAGCTCATCCTCGGCGAAGGCGCTCTGCTGCTCCTGTACACGGACGGGCTGGTGGAGAAGCGGAAGCAGCAGCTCGGCGAGGGTCTCGACCGGCTCCAGCTCGTCGCCACCACGGCACCGGCCGACCCGGATGCGTTTCTCGATCACATCCTCGCCTCGTTGGTTCCCGAGGAGCGTCGAGCCGACGACATCGCCGTCCTCGCCCTGGGGCCTGCGGCGCAGCCGACAGTAACGGGCGAGGAGGAACGGGAGCTCATTGTCGCCCACGTGTGACCGCGAGCACTATCCTGGCGACCGCGAGCCGATGCCCACTCTCTCGCTCACCATTCCCGCCAACGCGGGCGTCCCCAACGAGCTGCGGCAGCGGCTCGACCGCTGGCTTCGGCTGCTCGACGCCGACGAGGGCTCGCGCTGCGATATCGTTCTCGCGGCCTGGGAGGCATGCGTGAACGCGATGGAGCACGCGGGAAGCAGCGAGCCGATCCGCGTCCATGCCTACGCGAAGGACGGTGGGGTGTGTATTCGGATCGAGGACAGCGGCCGATGGCTCGAGCGCCGAGGCGCGAGTCGTGGCACTCGGGGTCACGGCCTCACGATCATGCGAAAACTGATGCATCGGGTCGAGATCGACCGGCGGAACGACGGCACGTCGCTTCTCCTGTGTCGAAATCTGGCGCGAGCGACATGACAACCCGGGCGGCGGTCGTCCCGATCGCAGGCGAGCTCCACCTCGGCACCGTCGCCGATTGGGAAGGGCGCGTCGAGACGGCGGCAGCTCGCTCGGGCGCAGTCGTGCTCGATCTCACCGGGCTCGAGTTCATCGACAGCGCGGGCGTGCACGGTCTGTTCCGAATGCTCGCGACCGCGTCGTCGCAGGGGACCCGGATCGCGCTCGTCTGCCCGAAGGAACGACCCGCGCGCCGCCTTCTGGAGACGCTGAGCCTCGACGTGATCGTGCCGCTGCACGAGACCGTCCCGCTCGCCTGCGCGAGTACCGAGGCAGCTCCGCGCGACGGCTGACGGGATCAGACGAACGGCTCGAGCCCGAGCCACTCGAGCGCCCGGTTGACGTAGATCCGCAGGATATAGAAGCGCTCGAAAAAGAGCAGAAGCCCGAGTGCGACCATCACGAGTCCGCCTGTGAACTGGATCGTGACGTAGTGGTCGCGTAGCCAGCGGAAGGCTCCCATCGTGCGCGTGAACGCCGCGGCAACGAGTACGAACGGGATCGCGAGCCCGAGCGAGTAGGCCGCGAGCAGCACGCCCCCCTCGAGCACCGTCTCGGAGGAGGCCGCCAGGACGAGGATCGCGGCGAGCACCGGCCCGATGCACGGCGCCGCGCAGATCGCGAAGGCACCGCCGAGCAGGAATCGCGACCCGCGCGAACGGGCTCCCTGCACGAGCCCCGCGCCCACGAGCCGCTCCGGCCACGGGAGGAGGCCCATGAACGCGAGCCCGAAGACGACGAGCACGAAGCCAGCGATCTTCTCGAGCAGGAACTGGTCGCGAAGGAGTCCGTCGCCGACGAATGCCGCGCCGACCCCGAGCGCGACGAAGACCGCGGTGAAGCCAAGTACGAACGGGATGCTCGCGAGCACGACACGGCGGGCCATGCCCGGCTTGCCGAGCTGGTCCGCCTGGACGGCGGAGACGGCCGAGAGGTATCCCGGCACGAGCGGCAGGACGCACGGTGCGAGGAACGAGAGGAAGCCGGCGAGGAGCGCGACCGGGATCTCGCCCGCGCTCACGTCGTCAGCCGTCGAACCGGTCGAGCGCCTCGTCGACGCGTCGCTCGAGCAACGGATCGAGCGGAGGCGACGGCTCGGCCTCGGGACGCCTGCTCCACCCCCAGGCGAGCGCGCCGACACCGACTGCGCCGATCGCGGCGAGACCGAGCGGCACGACCCATGCGAGCAGGTCGAAGCCGGACTTCGGAGGCTCGGCGAGCACGCGGGAGCCGAACTGGTCGACGAGCTCGGCCTTGATCTCCGCCTCGGTCGCGCCCGCTGCGAGCCGTTCGCGGATGATCTGCTTCATCCGGCGTGCGACGGGGGCGTCCGACTGGTCGAGCGTCGTCTTGCAGGTCGGGCAGACGAGCTCCGCCTCGAGGTCGGAAGGGCTCGGGGCCGCGCCGGCAGATGGAGCACCGCCGAACAGGAAAGCGGTGGCGAGCAGCGCCGCCAGTCTCGTCGTCACGGAGCGTCGCCGAGCGCGAGCGCGATGCCGCGCTCATAGGCATCTCGGTTGCGCTCGCTGTCGACCGGACCGTAGATCGGCGCACCGACGATTGTCCCGGAGCGGTTGACGAAGAAGGTCTCGGGGACACCACGGAGCCCCCACTTGCCGGCCGTCGATCCCTTCCCGTCGAAGACGACCGGATAGGTGAGGGCGAAGCGCTCCATGAAGCGTCGCGCGTCCTGCCTGAAGTCGTTGTAGTCGACGCCGAGCACGACAAGACCGTCGTCGCGGTAGCGCTCATAGGTTTGCTGCAGCACGGGCGCCTCCTCGCGGCACGGAAGGCACCAGGACGCCCAGAAGTTGACGACGACCGCCTTCCCCCGCAGGTCGGCGATCGAGAGCTGTCCTTCCCGGTCCAGACGCTCGAGCGTGAACGACGGTGCTTGCACCGTGTTTCCCCGACCGAGCTCGGCCGCGACGCCGCCGTCGCGATCGAACGCGACCTTCCAGACGAGGAGCCCGAGGAGGGCTGCGACGCCGACGAGGGCGATCGTTTGACCGACCCGCTGCACTATGTTCCTCTGCCTCGCACTGCTCCGGTGCTTCGCGGCGCGCGTCACGCGCGGACGATGAAGACAGGCGTCCCCACGTCGACCTGCTCGAAGAGCCACTCGACCTGGGGGATCAGCATGCGGATGCACCCGTGCGAGGCGGAGTAGCCGATCGAGGCCGCGTCGGGCGTCCCGTGGATGCCCACGTACGGCGCCGAGATCCCCATCCACCGCGTACCCAGCGGGTTCCCCGGACCGGGAGGGATCGGCACCGCGTCCTTTGCCCAGTCGGAGCCCTCAGGCGGGTACCAGGTGGGGTAACGCTGCATGTTGATGATCTCGTACTCGCCGATCGGCGTCGGGTACGACGCTTGACCGGTGGCGATGCGGAAGGTGCGCTTCAGCCTCAGACCCTTGAAGTAGAGGAGCGTGCGCGAGTCGCGCTTGATCACGATCACCTCGCCGAGGTCGTCCTCCGTCACCGCCGGCTCGAGCACCTGGTACGGCAAGGTGTAGGCGCGCTCGTGCTTGCGGAGCGCGAGCGTGAGCTTCTGCAGCGCGACGGTCTGCATGAGCCGCCGCCCCGGAGCGGACTTCCGCGCGACCGGCTCGAAGTTGCGGAGTCGGAGCTCGGCTTCCACGGCCTCGCGGTCGGTCACGCGCCCTACCTCGGCCAGGAAGCGCGCGAGCCTCCCCTTCGAGATGTCGACCCGCAGCGGGACAGCGAACGCGGCGCTCCGCACGCCGACGGCGGACTTCACGGCCTTGCCGACGAACGCCGTCGCACCGAGGTCGCGCGGCACGACGCGCAACGTGCGATTCGGCGCGACGATCGTGACGGCCTTGCCGAACCGTCGCTCGACGATCCGGCGGGCCTCGCCCCCGGTCAGTCCTCCGACGAGGAGCCCGCCGATCGTGACACCCGGCTGGATGAGCTTCGCCCCGATCGGGAGCGGGGTCGTCCTGGTCGGCGGAGGAGTCGTGGTGGTCGGCGGCGCCGTCGTCGTCGTGGGCGGCGTCGTCTCGTCCGCTGACGCAACCGGTGCGAGCGCGATGAAAAGAAGCACTGAGCAGGGAAGAACGGCGAACACAGCGAGATGGCGCATGGGGCCAGAGTGTAGCCAGGCAGTTGGTCGGCGAAGGTGAAAGAACTGTTAGCGGTGTCGTCGGTCTAGCAGTGGTTTGTAAGCGAGCCGAAGATCCTCGGATCGTTCGTGATGACGCCGTCCACCCCCGCGTCGACGACGCGTGCGAGGTCGCGCTCGTCGTCGACCGTCCAGGCGATCAGGGGCACGCCGAGCTCGTGAGCTATGGCGACCGCACGCGGGGTCACGAGCGCCTGGTTCAGCATCAGCGCGCTCGCCCCCGCGCGGCGCATGAAGCGCGGTATGCGCCGGGGAACAGAGGCGCGCATCGTCGAGAGCCCGACCCGCACGAGTGGCCAGAGTGTGGGTCGACGCGAAACGCCGAATCGATCCTCGGGATAGGTGAAGCCGATCCGCACCGCGGCGCTCTCACGCGCGACCGCGCGCAGGCTCGGGACGTGGAACGAGGAGACGACAGCTCGCTGCTCGAGCCCGAAGCGCCGGAGCGCCGCGACCAGCTCGTCGAGGCGCGTGTGCAGCTTCAGGTCGACATGGAGACCCGCATCCGGTGCCTCCTCGGCGAAGAAGGCGAGCGCCTCCTCGACGGTCGGGAGCTCCGGCGCGACCTCGCGGAGCTCGACGAGCGAGAGGGAGCGAACCGATCCCGTCGCCGCGCCGTGGCTCACCTCGTCGAGGTCGTCGGAGTGGGCGACGACGAGCGGCCCCCGCGGCAGGTCGAGTACGTCGAACTCCACCACGTCGACCCCTTCCGCGAGAGCGGCTCGGAAGGAACGGAGCGTGTTCTCCGGGGCAAGGAGCGCGGCGCCGCGATGACCGATCCGCAGCACGCGGCCGCCCGCGGTCCTCGTCAGCTCGATCACCCTTCGCGTCGACGCAGCGTCCGGAGCCACCACCACGAAAGCAGCCCGACGACCACCGCCTGCCCCACCGTCAGTGCGGCGGCGAGGATCGAGACGTCCTGCCAGAGTTGCTCGGGATAGAGGCGGATGAGCATGTCACGGGTCGAGAAGCGCCACGAGTCGCCCTCGAAGAAGACCTCGTGGAAGCGCGTGAAGAACCGGTCGAAGCCGAGAAGCATGAACGGGACCGCGAGCACGGCGATCCCGAGGGTGACCAGCGAGCCTGCGAGGAGCCCGCGGGGCAGCGCCGTTCGCAACCCGGTGCGCGCGAGCGCCAGACCGAGCACGACGAGTATCGCGAGCACGACGAGTTGACCCACGAGCACCATGACGAATACCGAGCGGACGTCCGCCATGTGCGCAAGCTCGCGCTCGCCGAATGCCCTGGTGCCGTCGGGGAGACGCTCGCGCTCGAGCAGGACGATTCCCTCCGACCGCGGCTCGATCGAACGCAGGCCGACGAGCGCCAGCCGCTCGCGAGCGTCCACAGGAAGGCCGTACGGATCGTCCGGGAACCCGTCCCGCGAGAGCTCGGCGCGGACGAACGTCTCGGTCGCAAGGACCCGGAGCGCGTTCGTTACGAGGAGCGGCGGGACGACGATTGCGACGACGATCGTGAGCAGAAGCGCAGATCGCCGCGGCCGCTGCCCGGACGGCGGTGCGAGTGCCGGGTCTCGCGACGTTCCGCCGGAACCGGCCCCGATGGAGCGTCGCGAGTCCGGCGGCACCTGGTGCCGGACAGGTCCGGCACGTACACCGGTTTCGTGTGAGACGTCAGACGGACAACGCACTACAGGCCGAACAGGCGTCCGATCTCACGCCACGTGGTCATGGCGAGCAGGCCGCAAGCGGCGACGAGGAGCACGAGCACGATCCAGAACCGTGCCCCCGCGCGTCGACTCCGACGGTGGTGCTCGACGCGAGCGCGCCGTCGCGCGCGGTGGACCTGATACGAGCGCCGAACGGCGTCCGGGTCCGGGGAGGGTGAGTCGGACGCGTCGAGCGTGCCGGCCGCGCCTCGCCGGACGTGTCGATCGGCACGAGCCCCCTCGCGTCCCTCGCCGGCCACGGACGAAGCATACGACCGCGACGCAGGCTCGCGCGTGCGACATACTCTCCCGCGATGGCGATGCGCGAGCGACGCTTCGATCCCGGTCTCTTCGGGCTCGGTGACGGTCTCGGACTCGTTGCGGGCGTGGTGCTGGCCGCCTCGAGCTTCACGGGCTGGTACACCGGGGAGGGCGAGGGGGTCACGATCTCGGTGCTCGCGTGGAACACCGGCGTCCTTGGCAAGCTCGTGCTCTTCGTGGGGCTCGCCGTCGTCCTGGTCCTTGTCCTGCGCGAGGTCGGCATCGAGTTGCCGGCCACCCTCCCCCAGAGCCTCCTCACGATCGCGCTCGGTGCGCTCGGCACGATCTTCGTCCTCGTGCGGGTGATCTCCGTGCCCGACGACTTCTTCTTCGCCGGCCGTGGTGTCGGGCTCTGGATCAGTCTCGCGGCAGCGATCGGCGTGATCGTCGCCGGACTGCTGCAGGCGTCCGACGAGCTGTAGGGCCGGGACTCGTCCGGTCTGCGCAACGCCCTGAACGTGCGTCAGGGAGCGCGCTGCGGGAGAGGCTCGAGCGTCCTGACGAACGTCTGGGTGCCGCCCGGAACCGGACGATCGTCGAGCGCGAGACCGAGCGAGAGCCCGGCGGCGAAGAGGAGGGCGGCACCGACGACGAGGGCGACGACCTTGGGCCAGAGCCGGCGGCGCGGACGCCGCTCGCGCGCGTGCGGATCGATACTCATGGTCTCCGACCGGAGG
>JACDBY010000463.1 GCA_013694685.1 Actinomycetota bacterium | reverse complement strand
CGCCCGCGACGTGCGCGGGCTCGCCTCCCGGGCGCTGTCCGCGGACGTCACCGTCGCGCGCGGGCCTGAGCCGAGCGCCTACGGGATCTCGCTCTACCTGCTCGACCCCGACGGCAACCAGGTCGAGGTCTTCGCAGAGGAAACGGCATGACCGAGCAGCTCGCCGGAATCGCCGACGAGATCCTGACGAAGATGGAGCAGGCGATGGAGGAGCGTGGGCTCGACGCGCTCGTCGCCACCTCGCCAGAGAATGTCGCCTGGGCCTCGGGAGCGGCGCCGCCGTCCCAGAGGATCGTTCGCTCACGGCTCGCCGCGGCGATCGTGCCCCGCGACGGCGAGAGCGAGCTCGTCGCGATCGCGCTCGAGGGTCCCGTCGTGCGGACGCAGTCCCGGCTGGGCTCGCTGCGGCTCTACGAGGAGTTCGTCGAGGATCCCGTGCTCGTATTCGCCGACTCGCTGGTGCAGCGGGGGCTCGGCGAGGGCGTCGTCGGGATCGAGGAGACGCACCTGTCGCAGGCCGACTACGCCAAGCTCGCCGACGCGCTGCCGCGGGCGCGGCTCGTGCGTGCGGACGAGCTCTTCGACGAGCTGCGCATGGTGAAGACGCCCAGCGAGATCGAGGCGATCCGCGACATCGGCGTCGCGGCCGAGCGGATCGCGGTCGAGGTCTGCGAGCGGTTCGGCCCCGGCGCGACGGAGCGTTCGATCGCGAACTTCGTGGCCGAGCGCTACGCGGAGGCCGGGGGCGACGGGCTGACGATGCTCGTCGTCGGCTCCGGGCCGCGCTCGGCAGCGGTCAACGCCCCGCCGACGGACAGGGCGCTCGCGGCCGGCGACATCCTCCGCCTGGACATCATCGGGACGAAGGCGCGCTACCACTCGGACGTCGCACGCACGGCCGTGGTCGGCGAGCCCACAGACGAGCAGCAGCAGGTCTACGACCTGTTGCTCGGCGTCCACCGCCGTTGCCTCGACGCGCTCCGGCCGGGCGTGCTGACCACCGACGTCTACGCCATCTACCGCGACGCGATGGACGCCGCCGGCCTGCCGCCGTACCACTTCGTCGGGCACGGGCTCGGGATCACGCTCCACGAGGAGCCGTTCGTAAACAGCCTCAAGGCGATCGCGCTCGAGCCCGGAATGGTGCTGTGCATCGAGCCGCTCACGTTGCTCGAGGGACGTTTCGGGATGCAGATCGAGGACGAGGTGCTGATCACGCCTGACGGGTACGAGCCGCTCACCGAGGCAGGCGACCTGATCCGGATGAGAGGCTAGGGAGTGCTGATCGCCGGGTGCGAGGTCTTTCTCGTTGCGCTGCCCTCGCGCCGCGAGCACACGTGGGCGAGCAAGATGGAGACGCCGATCGGCCACCATGCGATCGTCCGACTCGACACCGACGAGGGCGTCTCCGGCTGGGGCGAGGCCCCCGCGATCGCGACGTGGGGCGGGTCCGGCGGCCGTTACTACGGTGAGACCCCGGAGACCGTGCGGCACCTCGTGCGCGACTACCTGCTGCCGGCGGTGCGCGGGCTCGACCCCGCGGAGATCGGCGTCGTGCACGCTCGCATGGACAAGGTCGTGAAGGGAAACCCGTACGCGAAGGCGGCTGTCGACATCGCCTGCCATGACCTGGCGGGCAAGGCTCAGGGTGTCTCCGTGTCGACGCTGCTCGGCGGTCGCCACCGCGACGGGATCGAGCTCGCGCACTCGCTCGGGATCATGGAGATCGACCGCTGCCTCGCCGAGGCGGAGCAGGCGGTGGCCGAGGGCGCGCGCACGATCAAGTGCAAGACCGGTCTCGATCCGCAGCGCGACGTCGAGCTCGTGCGCCGGTTGCGCGAGACGGTCGGGGACGAGGTTCGGATCCGCGTCGACGGCAACGAGGGCTACCGCACCGTGGCCGAGGCGATCGACACGACGCGTCGCCAGGAGGAGTACGGCATCTTCCTCTGCGAGCAGCCCGTCGCGGGCGCCGAGGCGCTGGCGCGCGTGGCGGGGCGGATCGACGTGCCCGTGATGGCGGACGAGTCGGCATGGACGGCGCTCGACATCCTCGAGCTGTACGAGCTGCAGGCGGCGGAGTGCTTCTCGTGCTACGTGACCAAGCCCGGCGGCCTCTATCGGGCCCGCCAGCAGGCGGAGCTCGCGGCCACGCTCGGTATGTACCACGACATCGGCGGCTCGATCGAGATGGGAATCGGC
>JACDBY010000455.1 GCA_013694685.1 Actinomycetota bacterium | reverse complement strand
GCCGCCGACCGCGCTGACCGGGTGGCGCTCGCGCGAACAGCGATCTCCCTCGATCCCGCGCTCCCCCTACGAGGTGTCGAGCGCCTCGGACGGCGGCGTGCTGCCGCCTCCGAGCGAGCCGCCGCCGCCGCGTGGCTGCGCGCCCGGCGCGCCGAGCCCGTGCGCGTCACGCTCGTGATCCCCGAGCCGACGCCGTTTCGGACCGTGATGCTCGACCGCATCGCGGCGGAGCGCCCGGAGCTCGATCTGACCGCCCTGTACGCCGGAGGCTCCGTGCAGCGGCGGTCCTGGACGATCGAGCCGAAACACCGGGCGGTCTTCCTCGAGGGGATCCGGATCCCGGGCGCCTACCGTGTCCTGCGTCACGAGTATCCCCTCTCGCTCGGTGTCTTCGGCGCGCTCGGTCGGAGTCGCCCGGACGTCGTCGTGGTCTCGGGCTGGAGCACGTTCGCCTCGCAGGCGGCCGCGGTCTGGTGTCGCATGCGCCACGTTCCGTATGTGCTGCTCGTCGAGAGCAACGAGAAGGACGCCCGGGCGGGCTGGCGGCGCGCGGTCAAGAACGCGATCGTCCCGCCCCTCGTCGCCGGAGCCGAGGAGGTCCTCGTGGTCGGGACGCTGGCCCGGGAGGCGATGCTGGCGCGCGGTGTGGAGCCGGAGCGCATCTCGCTCTTCGCCGACACCGTCGATGCGGCGGCGTTCGGCGTCGAGGCCGATCGGCTGGCGTCGCGCCGCGACGAGTTGCGTGCCGCGGTGGGGGTCGCCCCAGACGACGTCGCCGTGCTCTCGATCGCGCGGCTCGCGCCCGAGAAGGGCCTCGACACGCTCGTCCAGGCGGTCGCCGAGGCGGACGACCAGCGGCTCGTCCTCCTCCTCGCCGGCTCGGGCAACGAGCGCGCCCGTCTGGTCGAGCTAGCCGCACGCCTCGGCGTGCGGCTCGTCCTCCTGCCCGACCTGCCGTGGGAGCGGATCGGCGAGCGCTTCGCCCTTGCGGACGTCTTCGCGCTCCTCTCGCGGCACGAGCCCTGGGGCGTCGTCGTGAACGAGGCCGCTGCAAGCGGGTTGCCGCTCGTTCTCTCCGACCGGGTCGGGGCCGCGTACGACCTCCTCGAGCATGGTCGCAACGGGATGCGGGTGCCCGCCGAGGATCACCGCGCGGCAGGCGCTGCGATCCGTGCTCTCGCGGCCGACCCCGAGCTCCGTCGCGCGGCCGGCACCGCCTCGCGCGAGCTGATGGCGGGCTTCGGTTACGAGCCGAGTATCGAGAACCTCGTCGTGGTCGTGCGTCGCGTCGCCGGTCGCAGGATGGTCACCGGAGACGCGGACGCCGGTCGCTGACAACGCTTGTGTTGATTCAACACAAGCGTTGTCCGAGCGCCTCGGCGTAGAGCTCGAGCTGTCGGTCGACGACGGTGTCCCAGGTCGAGCGTTCGGCGGCGCGCCTCGCTCCCTCCGCGAGGCTGCGGCGGAGTCCTTCGTCGCTCAGCACGCGGTCGATCGCTGCGATCGTCGCCTCCTTCTCGTAGGGGACGACGAGCGCCTCACCCGGGCCGAACGCGGTCGCGACGCCGCTGCGATCCGAGACGACGACCGGCGTCCCGACCGACGCCGCCTCGGCCGCCACGAGCCCGAAGTTCTCGCCGCCCGAGGCGAGCACGAAGACGTCGGCGCGGCGATAGAGGTGGAACGGCGGCCCCGGCGACGGGGGCAGGAGGTGGACGCGACCGCGGGTCGCCGGGTCGGCCCGGGCGGCCTCGATCGCGCGCATCGTCCCGTGACGATCGTCCGGCCCCGCGAGGACGACGTGAGCCTCGGGCAGCCGGCGTGCCGCCTCCAGCAGGAACTCGACACCCTTCTCGGCGGCGATCCGGCCCACGTAGAGGACGACGGGCGCCCCGCTCGGGACGACGCCTTCGAGAGCGTCGTCCATTTCACAGGGCGGCGGCTCGGGAAACCCGTTCCCACGGATCCGCACGCGAGCCGGATCGACGCCGCCCGAGACGACGTCGTCGCCCTCGCCCGGTGACGAGACGATTACGAGCCGCGCCCCTCGGGCGACACCTCGGGTGAGCGTGGCGTCGAAGGCGCGCTTGAGCGCCACCTTCCGGAGCCTTGGCCGGAACATGCCGACGGGCTCGAAGACGTAGGGCACGCCGCGCAGGCGGTACCAGGCGGCGACCCCCGTGGAGACGGGATCGCGGAACCCGACGACGTGCGCGACGTCCGGCCGTCCGCGACGCGCGAGTTCCGCGGGGAGGGTCGGCGTGACGCCCATCCAGCGGTAGCGGAGCGGCGTCGAGAGGTACGTCACCCGCGCGCCGTCGACGACTGCCCGCGACGTCCGGCGGGCCGGCTGCTCACCGACGTCTTGCAGGGTCGTCGTCAGCACGTCGACCTCGTGACCGCGGGCGACCAGGCGCGAGACGAGCTCGCGCAGGACGACGACGGGGCCGCCGAAAGCATGGGCGGGCCAGTACGCCGGGCTCGCGACGAGGATGCGGAGCGGGCGCGCCACGGCCGAGACCCTACGCCCCGGCAGGCCCCGGACGGTCGCCCGGTGCCGAGTTGCACCTTGTACCTTGCACCCCTTGGCCGACGCCCGTCCCCGTATCCTCGTGCTCAACCAGTACTACTGGCCGGGGGTCGAGGCGACCGCCCAGCTCCTCTCCCAGCTCTGCGAGGAGCTCGCGACCGACTACGAGGTGACGGTCGTCACCGGGCATCTCCACGGTCACGACCTGCCCTCCGAGGAGGTGCGGAACGGCGTACGGATCGTGCGCGTCCGCTCGACCTCCTACGACCGCTCGCAGCTCCACCTGCGCGCGGCGAACTACGCGAGCTACCTGGGCGACACCGTGCTGACCGCGCTCCGGCGCCAGCGCCCCGACCTCGTCCTGTGCATGACCGACCCACCCGTCGTGGGAGACATCGGGCTCGTCGTCGCCCGCCGGTTCGGCGTGCCGCTCCTCGTTATCAGCCAGGACGTCTTCCCGGAGATCGCCGAACGCGTGAAGCGGCTCGAGCAGCCGCTCGTCCTCGGCGCGCTCCGGCGTCTCGTGGCGCTCTATCTGCGGCGGGCCGACCGGGTGGTCGCGATCGGCCACACGATGAAGCGCCGGCTCGAGGAGAAGGGCGCCCCCGCCGAGCGGATCGTCGTGATCCCGAACTGGGTGGACACGACCGAGCTCGTCCCCGAGGAACGTCACAACGCCTGGTCGCGCGAGCAGGGGCTCGACGACTCCTTCGTTGTCATGCACTCGGGCAACGTCGGGTACGCGCAGGACCTCGACACGCTCGTCCGCGCCGCCACGTTCCTGCGCGACCTCGCGAGCCTCCAGATCCTCGTCGTCGGGTTCGGCGCGCGTCACGGCGACCTGACGCAGCTGGCACACCGGCTCGAGGTCACAGGGATGATCCGCTTCCTCGGCTATCAGCCGCGGGCGCGCCTGAGTCTGTCGCTCGCCTCGGCGGATCTCCACTACGTCGGTCTCGCGCGCGGGCTCTCCGGGTTCGTCGTCCCGAGCCGGATCAACGGAATCCTGGCCGTCGCCCGCCCCGTGCTCGTGTCAGCCGATCCGGAGAGCGAGACGGTGAAGCTGGTCGAGGAGGCGGGTTGCGGGCTCGTCGTCCCACCGGGCCGGCCAGAGCTCGTCGCCGGCGCGATCCGGGACGTCGTCGAGGGGCGAACCTCGCTCGCCGGGATGGGTGCCGCAGGCCGTGCGTGGGCCGAGCAGGAGGCCGACCGCAAGGTCGCCTTTGCGCGCTACCGGCGTCTCGTGGCGGACGTGGTGGCGAGCAGCTCCCGGTAGAGCGCGTCGACGTCGTCGACGAGACGCTCGACCGCGTATCGGCGTAACACGCGCTCCCGGCCGAGCGCCCCCATCGCAGCTCTCCGCTCCGGGTCGTGGGCGAGGAGCTCGAGTCGCGCGGCCAGCGCCTCCGTGTCGCCGGGGGGCACGAGGAAGCCGGTCTCGCCCTCGGTGACGACGTCCGAGAGGCCCCCCACGTTCGTCGACACCACCGGCCGACCCGCCGCGAGAGCCTCGATGACCGTCGCGGGCGTCCCCTCGCTCGCCGAGGTCAGCGCAACCGCATCGCAGAGCGCGAACCACGGGGCGCCGTCCTCCTGGTAGCCCAGGAAGAGCACCGAGCGCGCGAGACCCAGCTCGTGCGCCCGCTCTTCGAGCCGTGCCCGGTCGTCGCCGTCGCCGACGAGCAGGAGGACCGCGTCGACATCCCGTTCGCGCAGGCCGGCGAGCGTCGTCAGCAGGGCGTCGGTCTGCTTCACCGCGGTCATCCGGCCGAACCAGCCGACGACGAATGACTCGAGTGGAATGCCGTGGCGCCGCCGCAGCTCGCTTGCGTCGCCCTCGAACGCGACGCGCCGCTCGAGCTCGAGCCCGAGCCTGACGATCGAGAACTTCGAGGCGGGCGCGACGCCGAGCGCAACTAGCTCGTCGCGCACCTCGGGGCTGACCGCGATCAGGCGATCGGTCGTCCGCGCGAGCGCCGTCTCGATGGCGCGGAAGACGAGCGTGCCGACGGGCCCGAAGTACCCCCGCAGCACGTGCCCGTGGAAGGTATGCACGACGACGGGCCGGTGGCGGAGCCCCGCGAGGAGGGCTGCGGCCCGGCCGACGGCGCCCGCCTTCGCCGTGTGCGTGTGGACGACGTCCGGCCGTACCTCGCGGATGATCCGCGCGAGCCGGATCGCGGCGAGCGCGTCGCGGACCGGCGAGAGCTCGCGGGAGAGCCCCGGGAGCCGGACGATCTCGACGCCCGCCCGGTCGGCCACGAACGCCATCGACTCCTCACCCCGCGCGACATCGCCCGCGACGAGTGTCGTCTGGTAACCACGCTCGGCGAGTCCCTGCGCGAGATGGGTGACGTGCAGCGCCGGCCCGCCCACGTTCAGGCGCGCGATCACCCGCAGGACGCGAATCGGCCGGCCCGGCACGGAGGCGAGGGTATCCGGAAGCCCGCAGTACACTCGCGCCGTGCTGGTGGTCAAGGCGCTCTTCTGGGGCTCGCTCGGAGCGCTCGCCTGGACGCACGTCGGCTATCCGGTCGCCGCCGGTGCGCTCGCCCGGGTGCGAGAGCGTCGAGTCGCGAAGGATCCTTCGTGGAAGGCGTCGGTGACCGTGATCGTCGCGGCGCACAACGAGGAGGACGTGATCGAGCGGCGCCTCGAGAACCTGCTCGCGCTCGACTACCCGCCCGAGCAGCTCGAGCTCGTCGTCGCCTCGGACGCCTCGGACGACCGGACGAACGAGCTTGTCGAGGCCGTTGCGTCGCGCGAGTCCAGAGTCAGGCTGATCGACTGCCCCCGCGGGGGCAAGGTTGCCGCGCAGGATCGCGCCGTCCGCGAGACGCGCGGTGACGTCGTCGCGTTCTCGGACGCGAACGCGCGCTGGGCGCCCGACGCGCTCAGGCAGCTCGTCACGAATCTCGCCGATCCGGAGGTGGCCTACGTCTGCGGGCGGCTCCGGCTCGAGGATGCCGCCGGCTCGAATCGGGAAGGGCTCTACTGGCGTTATGAGCTGTGGCTGCGGGAGCGGGAGTCGCGCCTCGGGTCGATCACGGGCGGGAACGGCTCGATCTACGCGCTCCGCCGGGAGGCGTATATCGAGGTCGACCCGCGCTGGGGCCACGACCTCGCTTTTCCGTACCGCATGGTGCAAGCCGGCAACCGCGCGGTCTACGACTCAACGGCGGTCGCCTCCGAGCAGCCGACTCCGACCAACGAGACGGAGTACGCCCGCAAGGTGCGGATGTTCGAGCACTGCTGGGAGATCGCGTTGCGCGGCTCGATGCTCCGCGGGCTGCCACCCGGATATCTCGTGGCGATGCTCTCGCACCGTGTGCTGCGCTACGGGAGCGGCGTCCTGCACCTCGCCCTAGCCGCGACGAGCGTCGTGCTTGTGCCCGCGGGTTGGGCATACGCGCTCGTCCTCCTCGGTCAGCTCGCGCTGCTCGCGGCGTTCGCGGCCCGCGTCCCGATCGCGCGCTACTACGTCTACGTCACCTGGGCGACGGCACAGGCGCTCTGGAACTACCTGCGGCGTGGCGTCCCGGCGGCCTGGGATCCGTCCGCGACGCGGTGAATCGTCTCGCGGACGTCGCACTGGCCGGGCTGGGGCTTGTCGTCTCGAGTCCCGTCCTCGCCGCCGCAGCCGTCGCGATCAAGCTCGAGGACGGCGGTCCGATCCTCTATCGCCAGACGCGGGTCGGGAAGGACGGCCGCGACTTCGAGGTGCTGAAGCTGCGCTCAATGGTCGTCGACGCGGAGCGGCAGGGCGCGGGCTACGCGGTCGATCGCGGCGACGCGCGCATCACGCGCGTCGGGCGCCTTGTGCGCCGGACCTCCATCGACGAGCTGCCGCAGCTCTGGAACGTCGTCCGCGGCGACATGTCGGTGATCGGCCCGAGACCCACCCTCCGTTACCAGGTCGACCGCTACGACGAGCGTCAGCGCCACCGCCTCGACGTCAGGCCCGGGCTCACCGGCTGGGCGCAGATCCACGGCCGCGCGACGCTCCCGTGGGCCGAGCGGATCGAGCTCGACCTCTGGTACGTCGAGCACCGCTCGTCGCGGGTCGACCTGCGGATCCTCGCGCGAACGCCGCTCGCGCTCCTCGGCGGGACGTACAAGGGCGCGACCGGCGGCTGGCGGTGACCGAGCGGCGGGCCGCCCGGCTGGGGCTCGCCGGCGCGCTCGCGCTCGTCCTGGCGCAGCTCGGCGTCGGCAGCGCCTGGTCGCTGACCCACGACGATCCGACCGAGCTCGAGCTGACGAGACGATGCCTCGAGCGCGAGAGGGGATTCGCAGTCGAGGAGACGATCGGCGACGCGGTCGCATCTTCCGCCAGCGGCGGGACGGTCACTGCAATCGTCGAAGGGAATCTGGTGGTCATCTCCGTCGTGGCGAGTGCGGACGAGGCGGAGCGACTACGCCTCGCCTACGGGTCGGCCGAGGGCGAGCTCGGCCCCCGGCTGGAAGTGCGGGGTCGGTACGTGTCGCGCTGGCGCCGCGACCCCTCCGGGACCCAGCGCCAGGCGACGTACGACTGCGCGTACTGACGTTGTCAAATCGTCTCTACCGCTCGGCGCTCGCCGCCCTCCTCGGAGCGGAGACCGTCTTGTTCGCCTGGAACGCGTGGCGCTTCGACTGGCTGCGCGGCTACGACGCCTCCGCGAACGACCTCTACGCGGATTTCGTCGCGCGCGAGAACGCGCTCCCCTCCGAGACCGAGTCGGGGGTCTGGCACACGCCGCCCCTCTGGTTCGCCCTCGTGGGTGGCCTTCGCCGGCTCGCCGAGGCCGCGGGGTGGGAGCCCGTGCAGCGACCGGGCCAACTCCTCGCGGCGCTCGCCGGGATCGCACTCTGCGTCGTCGTCCTGCTCCTCGCGCGTGAGCTCTGGCCGTCACGCCACGCGCTCCAGCTCGTCGCGCTCGTCACGATCGCGGCCTCGCCCGCGCTCGTCCGCGCGTCGGCGATGTACCACCCGGAGACGCTGGCGGCCGCGCTCGGCACGGGTGGGCTCCTCGTCGCGGTGCGAACGCTCCACC
>JACDBY010000164.1 GCA_013694685.1 Actinomycetota bacterium | reverse complement strand
AGAGGTGGCGAGGAGAGATGCGCGCGTCGTCGCCCTCGACGGGCCTGCTGCGTTGCCGTGGCAACGCGTTGTGGAGCCGCTCGCGGGGCTGCTACGCGCCGAGACGCGCGACGTACGCCGCTCGATGGTGCCATGGAGCGAGGTTCTCCGGCGGACGGCTGACTCTGAGCTGCCCGGCGATCCGGTCTTCGCACGGCTCGCCGACGGCTCGCTCAGCGACCTCTTCGACGAGCTCTCGTCGCCACCGGAGCACGAGGGCATCACGCTCGTCTTCGGACCCGGGGCTGCGCTCGTCCAGCACGACATGCTCTGGTACGCCGATCAACCGAAGCGCCTCTCGCTCGCCGCGGTTCGCCAAGGCACCGCGGGCAACCTCGGGCAGCCCGAGGGAGACGCGGGGAGCGAGCAGCGGCTGCTCTTCGTCGACTGGCCGCTCCAGGATCGGCACAAGCAGGCGCTCCTCCCTTCGCTCGACCGCCTCGTCGACGTGAGTGAGCCGGCACGGCCGCGCTCGCTCGGCGGCGCGCCGCTCCGCGCGACGCTCCACGACCTCGCGGGGCGTCCGTTCAGGACGCGCCCGAGCTTCCTACCCGGTCCATGGGGCGGTCAGTGGCTCCGGCGGTCGCTCGGGATCGAGACCGACGCCCCCAACCTCGCCTGGTCGTACGAGCTGATCACGCCCGAGAGCGGGATCCTGCTCGGGGACGGGACGTCCGTCGAGATCGGCTTCGAGCTCCTCATGGCGCAGGAGAGCGTCCGCGTGCTCGGAGACGACGTCGCTGCCCGGTTCGGCCTCTCCTTCCCGATCCGCTTCGATTATCTCGACACGCTCGAGGGGGATCACCTCTCGCTCCAGTGCCACCCGACCACCGCCTATGCGCGCGAGAGGTTCGGTCTCGACTACACGCAGGACGAGACCTACTACGTCATGCGCACGACCCCGGGCGCCAAGGTGTTCCTCGGGCTTCGGGAGGACGCCGCTGCGGAGGCCTTCCGTGGCGATGCCGAGCTGGCGGAGAGCGCCGGCGTCGCTTTCGACCCGGAGCGCCACCTGGAGACAAGACCCGCCGAGGAACACCAGCTCTACCTCATTCCGGCGGGGACACCCCACGCCAGCGGCGCTGGAAACGTGGTGCTCGAGGTCAGCGCCACGCCCTACCTCTACACGCTGCGGTTCTACGACTGGTTGCGTCGTGACCTCGAGGGTGACCTCCGTCCGGTGCATCTGCGCCATGCGTTCGCCAATCTCGACGCAGGCCGCAGCGGCGCCGCGGTCTCCGAGCTCGTTCCCACGCCGCGATCGTTGCGCGAAGGCCCTGGCTGGGCCGAGTTCGAGCTCAGCCGGCATCCTGACCTGTTCTTCACGGTGCATCGGCTCGAGTTCGCCGAGCAGATCGAGGACTCGACCGACGGAAGGTTCCATGTGCTCAATCTCGTGGCGGGCGACGAGGTACAGGTGGAGACCGCGGCGGGCGACGTGCACAGGGTCTCGTACGCGGAGACGATCGTCGTGCCCGCGGCGGTGGGGCCGTACCGTCTGCGACGCGTCGGGGGAGCGGACTGCAAGGTCGTCAAGGCGTTCGTGCCATGAGCGATGACGGCACCATCGTCGCGCTCGATCTTGGCGGCACCCACGTGAGCGCCGGGCGGATCGACCTCGCCTCGGCCGCCGTGGAGGACTTCGTGCGGCTTCCCTTGCCCCGAGACGCTGATCGAACGGGCCTGCTGTCCAGGATCTCCCGGGCCGCCGCCGAGGTCGCGGGCGACGGTTTCGACCGTGTCGCCGTCGCGGCGCCAGGGCCGTTCGACTATCGCAACGGCGTCTGTCTGCTGGCGGACAAGCTCGTACCGCTCTTCGGTGTCGATCTGAGACATGAGCTCTCCGACGCATTACAGGCTGCCCCGTCGTCGATCGTGTTCGTGAACGATGCCGATGCATTTCTCCTCGGCGAATGGTGGGTTGGAGCGGCGGTGGGTCACCGCCGAGCGGTCGGCGTCACCCTGGGTACGGGGCTCGGCAGCGCGTTCCTCGATGAGGGGTCGGTCGTCGATACGGGTCCCCTGGTCCCACCGAAGGGCTCCCTGCACCTCGTCGACTACCGGGGCCGGCCCGCCGAGGCGACGATCTCCGGGGAAGCGCTGATCGAGCGGTATGGCGCCTCAGCCCTCGATGCTCGAGAGATTGCGACACTCGCCCGCGGTGGTGACGAGCGCGCACGACGGGTCTTCTCCGAGCTCGCAGCAGCGCTCGGCGACGTGATCGCGCCGTGGCTCGTCTCGTTCGATGCGACCTGCCTCGTGGTTGGGGGGTCGATCGCCCGAGCCTGGGACCTGTTGCGCGCCGAGCTCCAAGAGACGCTCGCGGCACTCGACGGGCTGGAGACGATCGCGCCCGCCGCCCGGATCGACGAGGCTCCCTTGCTCGGCGCCGCGCTCCACGCCGCCCAACGCGGTGGTCCCGGAGCCCCCGAGGGGTTCGCGCGCTGATGGAGCTGCCACGCGTGGTCGGGCGTCCACTCCATGAGCTCACGGTCGAGGAGGCACGTCGACGGCAAGCCGACGACATGCCACTCTTGCCGGATGACTCGAACGGAGTTTCGATCACAGAGATCCACGGCCCGGTTCCCATCCGCCTCTACGAGCCGCAGCACCTCGAACCCGTTCCCGTCTGCGTGTGGCTCCCGGGCGGCGGCTGGGTTCTCGACACCCTCGCGGCCGCCGACAGCGCCTGCCGGCGCCTCGCTCGCGAGACCCCCTGCGCGATCGCTGCGGTGCGCTATCGGCTGGCGCCCGAGCACCCGTTTCCCGAGCCTCTCCACGACTGCGTCGCCGCCCTCTCTTGGCTCGCCGAGCGGGGACACGGTCTGGGGCTCGATCCGACGCGCCTCGCGATCGGTGGCACGAGCGCGGGTGCCAACCTGGCGGCCGCGGTCGCGCTCGTAACTCGCGACCGAGGAGCTCCTTCGCCGGCCGCGCAGATCCTCGTCTATCCACCTCTGCTCCACGGCGCGGACACCGAGTCGGTGCGGACGTGCGGAGACCCGTCCACGCTCGATCGGCAGGGGGTCGAATGGTGCTGGTCGCACTACCTCTCGTGCGCGGAGGACGGATACGACTCGCGCGCCTCGCCGCTTCGCGCCGCCAATCTCACCGGCCTTCCGCCGGCGCTCGTTCTCACGGCGGAGCACGATCCACTGCGCGACGAGGGCGAGCTCTACGCCCGGCGGCTCGCGGCGGCCGGGGTCGAGGTGGAGCTGGCGCGGATTGCGGGCGCGACCCACGGGTTCTTCTCGAGCGACACCGAGGGTGCGGCGAGAGCACAGCGACTCGTCGTCTCGCATCTCCGGCGATCTCTCACGCTCGCAAGAGCGTTGCCGAGGTGACACGAGGGGCTCCAGAGCTCCCTTGCACTCCCTCGCCGACGCTCCATCCTTCTCCGGATCTGACCGGTCGCTGGAGCTGTAGTGTGCGACGGACTATGACGGGACGGACTATCGGAGCACGCACAACAGTTCGGCTGACGCTCACCGAGTACGCCGTGCTCGGGCTACTCGGTGGGCTCGCGCGGCCGATCTCCGGCTACGACCTGCGAAAGCTGATCGAGTCGTCGGTCGGCTTCATCTGGCAGCCGTCGAAGACGCAGGTCTACGTCGTCTTGCCCCGACTCGTCGGCATGGGTCTCGCGACGCGGCGCGAGGTCGAGCAGCGCGACCGACCGGACAAGCAGCTCTACCGGATCACCCCACGAGGGCGTAGTGCCGTGCGCGCGTGGCTCGATGCCGATGAGGATTCGTCCGACCCGGACCGGAGCATCCTCCTGCTCAAGCTCTTCTTCGGAGCGCAGGCGGACCGGCAAGCGCTCGTACGGCAGCTCATTGCGTTTCGAGATGCGTACGCATCTCGGCTTGCCGTCTACCGCTCGATGCGTCCAGCCGCGGCAGACACCGCCGCCGGGGCGTCGGACGAGTTCACCGCCCTGACCCTCAACTACGGCATCGCGCGCGCCCGCGCCGCGGTCGACTGGGCGAACGCCGCCCTGAAGGAGCTGGATCGATGAGACGTTCGTGGCTCATGGTGTTGTCCGCCCTCGCGCTCGTCGTGCCCTCGACGAGCGTAGCTCGGCCGAGCATCGACGACCCGTGCCGGGAGCCGGGCGAGACCGCGGTCATCCTGAGGGCGTCCGACGGGGCGAGGCTATACGGGGTCGAGGTCGGCAACGGCTCAGTCGGCGTCGTGCTTGCGCACCAGTACGGGAGCTCTCATTGCGAGTTCATGCCCTTCGCACGAGAGCTCGCCGGCCTCGGCTACCGGACGCTCTCGATCGACCTGCGCGGCGACGGAGCATCGCGTGTCGGCCGCGGCGCCGGTACGCGCCTCGACCGTGACATCGCCGCGGCGGTCGCGCGGCTCAGGGCCGACGGGGCGACGCGGATCAAGCTCATCGGCGCCTCGATGGGCGCCACTGCAGTGCTGGTCGCCGCCGCCTCGATCGTCCCGCGGGTCGACGGCGTGGTCAGCCTCTCCGCACCCGCGACGTACAACGGCCTCGACGCCCTCCGTGCCGTGAAGCGCTCACGCGTGCCGGCCCGTTTCCTCGTCGGGATCCTGGACCGGCCGTTCGCGACCGACGCCCGGACGCTGACGAGGAACGCCCTGGCCGAGGACAAGGCGATCCTCGGTCTTCCCGGCGCCGTGCACGGCTCCTCGCTGCTCGAGCTCCCGCGCGGTAAGGCATTCGTGCTCGCCTTCCTGGCGAAGTAGCACCGCCCGGCGAAAGCTCGGGAGATGCTCCGCCGCGCCCCCGGGCCGTCGGTCGCTCCCGGAAGTGAAGCCATCATCACCTGCGGAACTCGACCCGCTTCGCAACGAGGCGGAGCTCTACGCAACCGCCTGCGTGCGGCCGGCGTGCTGGTCGAATGTGTTCGCTTCGACGGCACGCCGCACGGCTTCTTCTCCCGGCCGGACGTGCTCGACGCCGCGGGCGACGCTCAACGGGTCGTCGTCGAGGTGTTGCGGGCGGCGTTTGCCAAGCAGCCTCGTGTCGGCGACGAATCGATCGACTGCTCGATTCGAGCAGATTTCCCTCTGGCTCGTCGCGCCGGCGAGCCCGTAGCGTGGGAACGTGCGGGCAGGCGCGCCCTCGGAGGGTCGATGACGCGCCGCGCAGCGGTGCTGTTCGCCGCGATGTGCGTCATCTGGGGATCCCGTATCTCCTGATCAAGGTCGCGGTGGAGGAGATGAGCCCGGCCATGCTCGTGCTCGGGCGCACGGCGATCGGGGCGGCGCTCCTCCTTCCCCTTGCCGTCGCGCGACAGGAGCTGCGACCGCTCCTCCCGTACTGGCTGCCGGTGCTCGCGTTCGCCGCGATCGAGATCGCGATCCCGTGGGTGCTCCTGGGTGCGGCCGAGACGGAGGTCTCCAGCTCGCTCACCGGTCTTCTCGTCGCGGCCGTGCCGCTCGTCGCCGTGCTCATCGCGACCACGACCGGTGACCGTGAGCGGTTCGGCCTGGCGACGTGAATCGGCCTCGCTCTCGGCGTGGCTGGTGTGGCGGCGATCGTCGGTGTCAACCTCGGCGATACGAGCGTCCTGCCGGTCATCCAGATCGGCCTCGTCGCCGTTTGCTACGCAGTCGGCCCGGTGATCCTGCAGCGCTGGCTCACGGGCGTACCGGCTCTTGGCGTGATCGCTGCGTCGCTGGCGGTGACCGCACTTGTCTACGTCCCCATTGCGGCGTTCAGCGTCCCGGAGGAAGTGCCGTCGGCCGAGGCGCTCGGCTCCGTCGTGGGCCTTGCCGTCGTGTGCACGGCCGTCGCGTTCCTCGTCTTCTTCGCGCTGATCGCCGAGATTGGGCCTGTCCGCGCAACGGTGATCACGTACGTCAACCCAGCTGTCGCTGCCGTGCTCGGCGTCGCGATCCTCGACGAGAGCTTCACGATCGGGATGGGGATCGGCTTGGTGCTCGTGCTGGCCGGCTCGGTGCTCGCGACGAGGTCACGTGCTCCGAGCGAGCCGGAGCCTCCGCTCGACCCCGTCTACTCGGGGCCCGCCGTGCGCTGAGCCGCGCTCGCCGGCAGATTCTCCTCCGGCTCGGTGACGCCCCGCTTCAAGGTGTCCGCGACCGTGTTCTGTCTTCGCGCCAGGGCGAGTGGAGGCAGAGCGAACACGGTGATTCCGGCCCCGATCAGGTACGAGGGACCGTATCCCCAGACGTCGGCGGCTCGACCGAGGACCGGCTGGGCCCACACGCCGCCGCTCGAGCCCATCAGCGAGTTGAAGGAGAGGATCGTCGCCCGCTGGCGCGAGGGAATGAGCGAGTTGAGGAACGCCTGGCGGATCGGCATCGTCGCCGCGAAGACCAGGCCCCAGACGACGATCAGGCTGGTCACGCCCCAGAAGCTGTCGACGACTCCGAGCAGGCCGAGTGTCACGACGTTGAGCGCCGCGAGTGCGATCAGCGCCGAGGTCCGGCGGTGAAAGAGGTGTCTGATCCGGGGCGCGAGGATCCCGCCGAGGATCTGCGCACCGGCGACGATCGCGGCCACGAGACCGGCGATCTGGTACGCCTCGGGGTCGCCCCAGAGCTCGAGGAGGTAGGGCTGGAGGGCGTAGAAGGCGTAGATGCCGACCCCGCCGGTGAAGAGCGCCTCGACCATGAGCCACTTGACCGCGGGGACGCGCCACCCGTACTCGACGGAGTCGGCGACGACGTGGCGCATCTCGGCGACGAGGCCGAGGCTCCGGTCGGGTGTGAAGCCCAGGTCGTGCATCAGCGCGAAGGCGGCGACGAACATCACGACGAGAACGACGCCGCGGAGGACGAACGGCACCCCGAGCCCCAGGTATTGGGCGAGGAAGCCGCCTGCAACCGACCCGGTGAGCATCGCGACGCCGGAGACGATCTGACCCCTCGAGAACACCCCCTCGAGATCACCGGTGAAGCCGGTTGCGGCGAGCGCATCGACGAGCCATGCCTCGACGGCGCCGGAGAAGAACGTGAACCCGAGCCCGATGAAGACGGAAACGAGCGCCCACTGCCAGAACGGCGCCTCGACGACCCAGAGGAGGACGTAGAGAAGCGTCGAGGCCGAGAGGGTCAGCGTCCCGAGGAGGTACGACGCGCGCCGGCCGACCGTGTCGGCGACGATGCCCGTCGGCACCTCGAAGAGCACCATCCCGGCTGTGAAGAAAGCGTTGGCGGCGAACGCCTCGAGGTTCGAGAGGCCCGCATCGAGCAGGAAGATCGTGTTGATGCCCCAGATCAGCGACGCGGCGAGCGTGTTGCCGAGGAGCAGCAGGAGATACGTGCGCTGGATCGAGCGGGGGGTCGCCACGCTTCGGCCACGCTATGCTTTCGGGAGTACGCGGGGCTGCGTTCCGCGGCTTCGGCGCCCCGACCGAGCTCAGTCCTGCGTCCCGGACACCTCTTCCC
>JACDBY010000158.1 GCA_013694685.1 Actinomycetota bacterium | reverse complement strand
CCTACGAGGTGTGGGTGCTCGACGGGAATCGGCCGGTGCGGGCAGGTCTCTTCGACGGCGGACGCGACCGTGAGGTGGTGCCGATCGACGAGAGCGTCGGTGCCGGAGCCGTCGTGCTCGTGACGGTCGAGAAGGACGGTGGCGTCGACGCACCGACGAGCCCGCCGGTCGTCGCGTCACAGCCTGTGTGAGCTAGATGTCCGACTTCAGTCGGACACCGGAAGTCGCGCTCGCCTGGCCACCGGAACGCCAGGTGTCCGACTGAAGTCGAACACCGGTAGCTGGCCGTCGTCGGCGGGCGATCTACAGTCCTCGAAGTGCCGTCGCTCGAGGAGCTTCTCACCGTCAGCTCGGCCGTGCCCGCCGACGTCCGCGACGACGGTACCGTGCTCGTCCGCTGGAACGTGCCCGGAACCTTCCAGCTCTA
Source organism: Actinomycetota bacterium (assembly GCA_013694685.1). GTDB lineage: Bacteria > Actinomycetota > Thermoleophilia > Gaiellales > Gaiellaceae > Gaiella. Next base: position 5,178 of record JACDBY010000158.1, on the reverse strand, counting down.
CCTCGCGCGCCCCGGTGAGGATCCCCTCCGCCTCACGAGCCTGGCGGAGCCGGTCGACGGCCGGTTCGTGCCCGGTGGCGACCGGATTCTCCTCTCGGTCGACGAGGGTGGGAACGAGCGGGCGCAGCTCTACCTGACGAGCGCCGAGCCAGACGCCGAGCTCGAGCCGCTCGTCGTCGAGCCCGAGCTCCTCCACGTGACACCGACGTTGTCGGCAGATGGCACGCACGTCGCGTACTCGTGCAACCGCCGAAACGGCCGCGACCTGGACGTCTACGTCCGGTCGCTCGAGACGGGTGAGGAACGGTGCGTCTTCGCACCGGAGAGCTTCTGCGAGGTCGCGGGCTTCTCGCCCGACGGGCGCTGGCTCGGCGTCCTCCGTCTCACCGAGCACACGGGCGACAATGACCTCCATCTCGTCGAGCTCGCGACGGGAAGGGTCGTCCTCGTCTCACCCGAGGAGGAGGACGCGTTCTTCGGATCGCCCGCGTGGAGCGCCGACTCGCGGTCGTTCCTCTTCGCGACCGACTCCGGTCGCGACGTGGCCGGGATCGCGCGCTACGAGCTCGAGACGGATCGCTGTGAGCTCGTGCTCGCGGACGACTGGGACCTCGACTGCGTCGCCCACGCGAGCGGCCGGACGCTCGTCGTCTCGGCCAACGTCGACGGCTACACGCGCCTCGAGTCGCGGGACCCGGCGACGCTCGAGCTCCGCCGCAACATCGAGCTTCCCGACGAAGGAGTCGCGGAGGCCCTTCGACTCTCGCCGTCGGGCGAGGTTCTCGCATACGGCTTCTCATCGCCCCGAGCGAGCTGGGAGACGTGGCGCGTACGGACCGCGGATGGCGAGCCCGAGCAGGTCACGCGCAGTCCCGTGCGCGTCCCGGCCGGATCGCTCCTGCGCCCTGCATTGCGGCGATTCGCCTCGTTCGACGGCGAGTCGATCCCGTACTTCCTCTGCGAGCCGCAAACCGAGCCGCCGTGGCCCGTCGTCCTCGACATCCACGGAGGGCCGGAGGCGCAGCGACAGCCGATCTGGCTCCCCTTCGTCCAGTACCTCGCCGCGCACGGCTTCGCCGTCGCCCAGCCGAACGTCCGCGGCTCGACCGGCTACGGCAAGCGGTACGAGCACCTCGACGACGGTCGCCTCCGGCTCGACACCGTTCGCGATCTCGCGTCCCTGCACGACCACCTGGCCGCCGACGAGCGCATCGATGCCGAGCGGTCGGTGCTGTACGGCGGCTCCTACGGGGGCTACATGGTGCTCGCCGCGCTCGCGTTCGAGCCGGAGCGCTGGGCCGCCGGGATCGGGGTCGTCGCGATCTCGAGCCTCGTCACGTTCCTGCAGAACACCTCGGAGTACCGGCGCGCCTTTCGCGAGCGCGAGTACGGCTCGCTCGAGCACGACCTCGACTTCCTCCTCGAGGTCTCCCCGCTCACCCACATAGACCGGATCCGCGCACCCCTTCTCCTGGTGCACGGCGCGAACGACCCACGCGTGCCGCTCACCGAGGCCGAGCAGCTCCATGCCGCGTTGAGCGAGCGCGGCGTTCCCTGCGAGCTCGTCGTCTACCCGGACGAGGGTCACGGGTTGGCGAAGCTCGCGAACCGGCTCGACGCGTACCCGAAGATGGTCGAGTTCCTCGAGCGGGCTCTGGCCTGAGTTCCGAATGTCCGTGTGTGCGACTCCAGTCGGACACGTGCTCTGCACCTCGCGCGAAAATCGGCACAAAGATGTCGCGAAGGGGCTCCGACGGGGCTCGTACACTCGTTCGCGTGAGTGAACCGGCGCTTCGCACCGCCCTGGCGGAGCTTTTTGGCTTCGCCGACTTCCGGCCGGGGCAGGAGGAGGTCGTCCGGGCTGCGCTCGAGGGACGCGACACGCTCGCCGTGATGCCGACAGGTGCAGGCAAGTCGCTCACCTACCAGCTCGCAGCGATGCTCCGCCCCACGCCGACGCTCGTCCTCTCGCCGCTGATCGCCCTGATGAAGGACCAGGTCGACAAGCTCCCGCCTGCGATCGGGGCGACGGCCACGTTCGTCAACTCGTCGATCGCCGCCGAGGACACGGCCGCGCGGCTCCAGGGCGTCGCCGAGGGGCGGACGAGGATCCTCTACGCGGCCCCGGAGCGCCTGCGCCAGGAATCGTTCGTGAGGACGCTGCGCGAGATCGGCGTCGGGCTCGTCGTGATCGACGAGGTGCACTGCGTCAGCATGTGGGGCCACGACTTCCGGCCCGACTACCTCTTCATTCGGCGCGCGCTCGAGGCGATCGGCGAGCCGTCGGTGCTCGGGATGACCGCAACCGCAACACCCGCCGACGCAGGGTCGATCGCGGAGGCGCTCGGTCGCCGGCTCGAGGTGGTGCGCACGAGCGTCCACCGCCCCAACCTGCGCTACGACGTCGAGCGCGCGGAGAACGCGGAGGAGCGCCTCCGCGGGCTCCTGCGTGCCCTACGACGGATCGAGGACGGTGCCGCGGCGATCGTCTACGCGCGTTCCCGTCGCTCGTGCGAGGAGATCGCGCGGACGTTGATCGGGTACGGGATCCGCGCCGCCCATTACCACGCGGGGCTCGAGTCGGAGGAGCGGACGCGCGTCCAGGACGCGTTCGTCTCGGGTCGGACACCGGTCGTCGTCGCCACCACCGCCTTCGGGATGGGGATCGACAAGGCCGATGTCCGGCTCGTGGCGCTGGTCAATCTCCCCGACTCGCTGGAGAGCTACGTGCAGATGGTCGGGCGGGCCGGCCGCGACGCGGCGCCGAGCGACACGATCCTCTTCGCCGGTGATGCGGACGCCGCGGCGCTCCGGCGCTTCGCGCTCGGCGGCGTTCCGACGCCCGAGCTCCTGCGGGTCGTCTACCGCGCGGTCCGGGATGCGAACGGGCGCGTCGAGCCAGACCTGCTCGCGTCCGTCACGGGCGGCGAGCACGATCCGCGTGTCCTCGTTGGAATGCTCGAGCAGGCAGCCATCGTCCGGAGAGGCTACGACGCGGGTCGCGCGATGCGCGTCGAGCTCCTGCCGGTCGAGTCGGGCGCCGGAAGTGTCGTAGAGACACTTCTCGAGCGGTACGCGCGGGAGGCGGCCGCGCGCGTCGAGCGGATCATCGCGTTCGGCGCGAACGACCGGTGCCGCCATCTTCAGGTCGCCGAGCACTTCGGCGAGACACTCGCGGGCCCGTGCGGTGCGTGCGATGTGTGCGCACCGCACACGCCGGCACAGTCGTCGCGTCCCGCGGCCGTCGCATTGCCCGAGGATCCGGCCCGGGCAATCGTCGATGCGGTGGCTGGGCTGCGGTGGCCGCTCGGCCGGAGAAGCCTCGTGGCCATGCTCCGGGGGTCGGTCAGCGCCCCTCCTTCTGCCAGGCGCTCATCGGCGTTCGGGTCGCTCGCGGCCGCGTCGGAGTCCGAGGTCAACCGCTGGGTGCGGGCCGTCGAGACGGCGGGGGCGCTCGTGGAGGTCGAGAGCGACGGGTTCCGGGTGCTGAAGGCCCGAGCAGAGATGGATCTCCCCTCGCTCGGTGCGCGCCCGTCGACACCCGTGTCCGAGCCGGTCGTCACCGAGCTCCGGGCCTGGCGGGCGCGGCGCGCGCGCGAGGACGGCGTGCCCGCCTACGTCGTGTTGCACGACACGACGCTGAACGAGCTGGCGGCCTCGAGACCCAGCTCGACATCCGAGCTGGCGGCGGTAAAGGGCGTCGGGCCGGCGAAGCTCGACCGCTACGGTGAGGAGCTCCTGGAGGTGCTCGCAGGGGTCTGAATCGCGCTGCTCAGCGCTGGAATCGCGTTGCTCAGAGCCAGTTATCGCGTTGCTCGGGGGCTACACTTTCCGCGCTGTGCGGCTTCGACGACGCAAGGTGGCTTCGCCGAGGCGTGGCCGGATCCGGAAGTCACGGCTCGCAGCTCTTCTCCTCGTGCTTCTCGCGCTGTCCTCGGCGGCGTTCAGCCTCGGGCTCGTGACGGCGATCCGGAGCGAGATCGAGCTGCTCGACCCGTCCAAGGCAGGTGGCGACCTCGACACGGTCGTCTATGCAGCCCCGAAGGAAGGCACGAACGAGCGCCGCGTGCTGGCGATCCTCCGCGGCGACGAGAGCCGGGTCCTCGTCCCGTCGAGCGAGATCGCGCCGATCGTGAAGCAGGCGATCGTCGCTGTGGAGGACAAGCGCTTCTACGAGCACAACGGCGTCGACCTGCGCGGAATCGCGCGCGCTTTCTGGCAGGACGTGCGCAGCCAGAGCGTGGTCGAGGGTGGCTCGACGATCACGCAGCAGTACGTCAAGAACGCCTACAGCCGGAACGAGCAGACGATCGGCCGCAAGGTACGCGAAGCCGCCCTCGCCTGGCAGCTCACGCAGCGCTGGTCGAAGGATCGCATCCTCACCGCGTACCTCAACACGATCTACTTCGGCAACGGCGCCTACGGCGTCCTCCAGGCGTCCAGAACGTACTTCGGCGGCAAGCGCGCGAGCGAGCTGACCCTGCCCGAGGCCGCCCTGCTGGCGGGCATCCCCGCGAGCCCGGCGCTCTACGACCCGGTGCAGCATCCAGCGGCGGCGCGCGCCCGGCGCACGTACGTCCTCGAACAGCTGGTCGAGCAGGGGCGGATCACGCGGGCGGACCTCCGGCGCGCCGAGAAGACGGCGCTCCCGAAGCCGGAACAGATCCGCCTTCCCGGAACGCGTGGCCCCGCGCCGTACTTCGTGAACTACGTGACCGACCAGCTTGTGGCCCAGTACGGGGCCGGGCGTGTCTTCGGCGGTGGCCTCGAGGTGACCACCACGATCGACCTCGAGCTCCAGGAAGAGGCCCGCGACGCGATCGACTCGGTGCTCGAGCCGGAAGGGCCGGCGGCCGCCCTCGTGGCGATCAATCCGCGCACCGGGGGCGTCAAGGCGATGTTCGGTGGGACGAACTTCAACCGCAGCCAGTTCAACCTGGCCACGCAGGCCGAGCGTCAGCCTGGCTCGTCCTTCAAGCCAATCGTGCTCGCGAGCGCCTTTCGCCAGGGAATCGGACCGGCGACGCGCCTCACGTCGAAGCCGATCGAGATCGACGCGGGCGATCGCATCTGGAAGGTCACGAACTATGAAGGCTCCTACCTCGGTGAGGTCGACCTCGCGCGCGCGATGGTCTCGTCCGACAACGCCGTCTACGCGCAGCTGACGAAGATCGTCGG
>JACDBY010000403.1 GCA_013694685.1 Actinomycetota bacterium | reverse complement strand
GGACAGCAGGCGGTGCACGTCGGCGTCTCAGCCGAGTTCGTGCCTGCGACGAAAGCGCACCCCGCGCTCCGGGTCTCGTCGGTCGACGAGCTCGAGCGCCTCGCCGAGCGGCTCCGCGAGGCGCGGTACGAGGTCGCCTGGGCCGACGCCACAGAGATCGCTGGTACGACGCGCTGCTACGTCGACGACCCGTGGGGCAACCGGATCGAGCTCCTCGCCTGACCCGTCCGGGCTCTCCGACGATGCTCCTCGCTTCCGGTCGCGGCTCGGAGATCTACGCTCTCGACGGTGGTCGCGTCCTTCGTCGGTTCAAGGCCGGTGGGGATCCTCATCGCGAGGCGGAGGTCATGCGGTACGCGCGGAGCCGCGGCTTTCCGGTGCCGCAGGTCTTGGACGTCATGGACGATGCCCTCGTCCTCGAGCGGATTCCCGGCCCGACGATGGGCGCCCTTCTGCGACGATGGCCGTGGCTCCTCCCGGCGCAGGCGGCCGAGCTCGCTCGGCTTCACCGTCTCCTGCACACGATCGGGGCTCCGCCCGGATCACCCGTTGCCGGCCCGGGCGATCGGCTCGTCCATCTCGATCTGCACCCCGAGAACGTCCTCGTCACGTCAGCCGGGCCGGTCGTGATCGATTGGACGAACGCCGCCATGGCCGATGGGGCGCTGGACGTCGCGCTGACGTGGGTCGTCCTCGCGACGAGCGGCGGCACGGGCGGCTCGCTCTTCTGCCGCTTCTTCCTGCGTCATTTCGAGCGCGGGAGTCTGGTCGGCGCCCTGCCGCGGGCCGCGGCGTTCCGGCTTGCCGACCGCAACGTCACCGACGGCGAGCGCGACCGCGTGCGCCGGCTGCTCGAGCGCTACTGCGCGCCCGACTAGCGTGCTGATCCCTGGCGCGCAAGAAAGCGAGTAGCGCAAAGACGCAGGGAGGAGTGTGGGTCGAGACTCGAGTCTGACCTCACGCTGATTCTTCCTCTTGGTCCGCTGAGGACGCGGCCGGGCGCCGCTGGAGCCGCCGTGGCGCGCGTGAGCTTCCGGACGGAGCACGACGGGCGGGCGTCCAGCGGACGCCGGATCGACCGGTCGGACGCCGGCACGAAGTCGGCACAGAGGCGGCACACCTCCGTCACGCTTCGACCGCTAGTGTTCCCCCAGGGACACGGGAGTGCCCCTGGGGGCGGTTGGGCGAGCTTCGAGGCGAGGTCGGGCGGCCGGTGTTCGGAGCCGCGACGACACGCCACCGGCTCCCCGGATGCCATTGCAGCGGGCGCTAGCCTGGGCACGTGGCGACCGAGCTCATCGGAGACTCCTCGCGCGGCGACGCGTTCGCCCATGCGCGCCTCGTCGTCGACGGCGATCGCGTGACCGAGGCCGACGCGCCGGGAATGACGCGCTCGCTCGCCGGGCTGACCCTGCTCGAGGCGGCTGCCGTCCCGGGCGAGACGCTCGCAGCAGATGCTGTGGCGAACGCGATCGCGCCGGTCTTTCGCGCGGCACCGCACCCAGGTCGGGTGGCTGTTGCGATGAGCGGCGGTGTCGATAGCGCGGTGGCGCTCCATCGGGCGGGAGCAGCGGCGCTCGGAGTCACCCTGCGGCTCTGGCTCGATCCCGTCGGCCCGGACGCCGACCGGGCCTGCTGCTCACCCGACGCGGTGATCAAGGCGCGGGAGGCGTGTCACGCGCGGGGGCTCCCTCACGTCACCCTCGATCTCCGCGAGCGGTTCCGCGCCACCGTCGTCCGCCCGTTCGTCGAAGGCTACGACCAGGGGCTCACGCCGAACCCGTGCATGCGCTGCAACGGCGAGTTTCGCTTCGACGTGCTCGTCGAGTTCGCCCGAAGGGCCGGGGCCGACGTTCTCTGGACGGGCCACTACGCGCGCATCGTGGAGCGGCACGGCCTGCGCCTGGTCGCGAGAGGCGTCGATCCCGCCAAGGATCAGTCCTACATGCTCGCGACCGTCGATCCTCGTCTTCTGCACCGCGTCGACTTTCCGCTCGGTGACGACACGAAGGAGCTCGTGCGGGCCGAGGCGGAAGCCGCGGGACTCGCTGCGGCGCATCGCACCGAGAGCCAGGAGGCGTGCTTTCTCGCGGGTGGCGACTATCGCGACTTTCTCGAGCGCGAAGGTGTGCGCCCGAGGGTGGGGGAGATCGTCGACGAGCACGGCACCCGCCTCGGTCGGCACGACGGGGTGTGGCGGTTCACGCCCGGACAGCGGCGAGGCCTCGGCCTCACCTCAAGCGACCCGCTTTTTGCGCTCCGCTCGAACAGCTCGACGAACACGCTCGTCGTCGGTCCTCGCAGCGCGCTCGCAGTCCGTGAGGTCAGCGCTCGCGGGCGGCTCTACGCCGACGTGAGCCGGGCCGACGTGAAGCTCCGGTATCGGTCGACGCCCGTCGGGGCGGAGGTACGGCCGGTCGACGACGGATTCGTGCTCGAGCTCGATGCACCCGTCGAGGCGGTCGCCCCCGGCCAGGTCGCGGTGCTCTACGACGACGACGCAGTCGTCGGTGCAGGAGTGATCCAGACCGCGACGGGGTAGGATGCCGCCTGATGCCGCTCGGATTCTCAGCTGGTGACGTCGCGTACTGGGGTCTCGCCGCCTTTCTCGTTCTGGTCGGCGTCGGCTCGCTGTTCGCGCTCGTCAAGCTGGGCCAGCTGTTTGCGACGATCACGTCGCTCGTCGGAGGCACGGAACGCGACCTGCTCCCCGTCGTCGTCAAGACCGGTGGCACCGTCGACCGCGTCAACTACCAGCTTGACAAGCTCGACACGGTGACCGACAGCGCGGTCTCCATGGCCGACAGCGCGGACACGGCTGTCCGCGCCGTCTCGACCGCCATCTCGAAGCCGGTCGAGAAGGTCTCCGGTGTCGCCGCAGGGATCGCGCACGGGATCTCGGCGCTCAGGAAGACGAAGAGCCCCTCGGAGGCGATGGACGCCGCCAAGGAGGCCGCTCGCCGACGTGAGCATGACCTCGCGGAGGATCTCCGCGGCGCGGGGCCGACACCGCCGTCGAGCGAGCGGCCGACACCGACGCCGACCCCCGAGCCGACGCCCAAGCCCGATCCGTGGCCGCGGCCGGAGCCGATACCGAAGCCCGACCCGGCGCCCGTTCCACCCGACGAGCTGCGCTGACGTAGAGGGTCCACGCGCCCGTCCCCGGAGGCGGTGCGGAGGAGAGACCCCACCCGGCACCGCGCTACCATCGACGGATGCGGACGACGGTCGAGCTCCGTGAGGGATTTCTCGCGTTCTTCGAGGCCCGCGAGCATCTGCGCTTTCCGTCGTTTCCGCTGCGTCCGCCGCCCGAGGATCCCTCGACGCTCTTCATCTCGGCAGGCATGCAGCCGCTCAAGCCGTACTTCTCGGGTCTGAAGCAGCCGCCGGCACCACGATTCACGACCGTCCAGAAATGCCTCCGCGCGGGCGGGAAGGACACTGACCTCGACGAGGTGGGGCTGACTGCCCGACACGCATCGATGTTCGAGATGCTCGGCAACTTCTCGTTCGGCGACTACTTCAAGGACGGTGCTGTCGACTTCGCGTGGGAGTTCGTGACCGAGCACCTTGCGTTCGAGCCGGAGCGACTCTGGGCGTCGGTCTTCGCCGGCGACCCGGGTCTCGGTCTCGGCGAGGACGACGTCGCGGTTCAGGCGTGGCTGCGCAAGGGCCTGCCACGCGAGCGGATCGTCCCCTTCCCGCGCTCCGAGAACTTCTGGGGACCTGCGGGCGAGACCGGGCCTTGTGGGCCGTGCTCCGAGCTGCACTACGACCGCGGCGCCGAGTACGGCTGCGGCGCGTCCGACTGCGGCCCCAACTGCGAGCGCTGCGACCGCTACATCGAGTTCTGGAACCTCGTCTTCATGGAGTTCGACCTCGGCGCCGATGGTTCGCTGACGCCGCTCCCGAAGCAGAACATCGACACCGGGATGGGGCTCGAGCGCTGCGCGATGCTCGTGCAGGAGGTCGAGACGATCTTCGACACGGACGGCTTCCGGCTGATCATGGACTGGATCGAGGCGGAGTCCGGCGTCCGCTACGGCTCGTCGCCGGAGGCCTCGAAGGCGCATCGCGTGCTCTGCGACCACGGTCGCGGGATCACGTTTCTCGTTGCCGAGGGCGTGACGCCCGGCAACGAGGGTCAGGGATACATCCTTCGCCGGCTGATCCGCCGCTCGGTCGTCCAGGCCCGGAGGATCGGGCTGCCGAGCGTCTATCCGCTTTCGCAGATCGTTGTCGAGCAGGTCGGACCGTGGTACCCCGAGGTGGTGGAGAACGAGGAGGAGATCGAGCGCGTCGTGCGCGCCGAGGAGGAGCGCTTCCGGGAAACACTGGATCGCGGTCTCAGGGAGTTCGAGGAGCTCTCCGCGGGCGACATCACGGCGGCGGACGCATTCCGCCTCGCCGCGACCTACGGCTTCCCGATCGAGGTGACGGTGGAGCTCGCCCGCGAGCGCGGCCACCGGGTCGACGTCGACGGCTATCGCGTCGAGATGGACAGGCATCGCGAGATCTCCCGCGGCACGGGCGAGCGCGGCCTCGGCCAGCGCGCCGCCGACTTCGCGCGCGAAGCGGGCTTCACGTCGGAGTTCGTGGGCTACACCAAGCTCGACGTGCTCACTCAGATCGGAGCGCTCGAGGAGCTCGGTGACGGCTCGTTCCTCGTGAAGCTGCGCGAGTCGCCCTTCTATCCGGCGGGTGGCGGCCAGGTGATCGACACGGGCTGGATCGAGCAGGACGGCGACGCGCAGGTGCGTGCCGAGCTCGTCGACGCCCACCGCTTCGACGGCGATCAGGTGCTCGTCCTGCGCGGTGAGGGGTTCGCGGCAGGCGACCGCGTGCGGGCCGTTGTCCCGTGGAACGTCCGGTTCCCCACGATGGCGAACCACAGCGCGACCCACCTGCTGCAGGCCGCGCTCCGCGACGTGCTCGGCGATCATGTGACCCAGGCGGGCTCGGCGGTGCGTCCCGACAAGCTTCGTTTCGACTTCACGCATACGGCGGCGCTCCCCCCCGAGCAGCGCGAGCAGATCGAGCAGCGCGTCAACCGCGCGATCTTCGCGAACCACCCGGTGCGGACGTTCGAGACGACGCTCGCCGAGGCGCGCGCGCTCGGGGCGATGGCGCTCTTCGGGGAGAAGTACGGCGACGTCGTCCGCGTCGTCGAGGTGCCGAACGTCTCGACCGAGCTCTGCGGTGGCACGCACGTGCGTGCGACCGCCGAGATCGGTGCCTTCGCGATCCTCTCCGAGGGATCCGTCGGCGGCGGCGCGCGGCGCATCGAAGCCGTCACCTCGGGCGAGGCGTGGGCGACGTTGAATGCCCGTGCACGCGCGGCTGACGCGCTCACGGCCGAGCTCGAAGAGGCACGGCGCGAGCTCAAGCGTCGCCCGCGAGGCCCGACGACGATCGCCGATCCGGAGCCCGTCGTCAACGCCGTCGACGGGGTCAACGTCGTCGTCCAATCAGTCGAGGGCTTCGACGACGACGCGCTGCTCGAGCTCTCCGACCGGTTCAAGCAGCGCCACGCTCCCGCGGCAGTGGTCCTGGGAGCGGCGGGAGGCGGGAAGGTCGCACTCGTCGCGAACTTCGATCCGGCCGTCGCCGCGCGGATCAGCGCGTCGGACGTCATCCGTGGCGCGGCGCCGCTCATCGGCGGCGGGGGCGGCGGCCGTCCGACGATGGCCCGAGCTGGTGGCAAGCACGCCGAGAAGCTGCCCGACGCGCTCGCCGAGGCGGAGCGGCTGATCCGCGCCGCCCTGTGAGGGTGCTGGCGCTCGATTTCGGTACCGCACGTACCGGCGTCGCGGTCTCCGACGAGACGAGGACGCTCGCCCGCCCCGTCGGCATCGTGGAGCGCGCCGCCACCCAGTCGGGCCTGGACGAGCTCGTCGCCCTCGTCGCCGAGCACGACGCCGAGCTCGTCCTCGTGGGGTTGCCGCTGACGCTGAAGGGCGAGCACGGAGAACAGGCGCGCGTCACGGAAGCCTTCGTCGAGATCCTGCGGGAC